>NZ_RZRO01000089.1:0-26751 GCF_003997975.1 Mesorhizobium sp. M7A.F.Ca.US.005.03.1.1 | reverse complement strand
ACGCAGCGGTGTGAGACGGGCATTCTTGTGGATGTTCATTCGGACCCTCCGATGGATGCTGAAGCGTGGTAACTCCAGTCTCCTCGGTCCGGTCCGAATGGACAACCTCTCGAAAGCTCACACCTAGGATGGGTGCTGCCACGCGGCTCGGACTCAGCGTGCATTATCACGTAAATGTTGAGAGAATGAATGGCGCCGCGAAGGGCAATTCCAGCCGTCCAAAGCGACAGGCGTGTCGCGGCCTCGACATTGCAGTGGCGCTTACCTAACACGGCCTCACACTGCCCTCTAAACGGCCCCGAATTTGAACTGACGGCCCCTGGCCGGTTCATCGGGCAGGTCAAGGGCTAGGTGTAGTACACAGGGCTCATAACTTTCAGTTTCTAGTTGGTACGATGGGCCGTGGACGGTCGATGCAGACTTCAAGATGGCGAACGAAGCTCTCCATGCGTGCGTTGTCGAGGCAAGTGCCTTTGCCATGCTCGCGACTGGAGAGATTTCAAAATGAGCCTTGTAAGCGGAGAATGCCGCCGACGCTGTTCGGCTTGCTCGTGCCCTTGACGGCGGTAGGCTCGGCAGGGCCGAGGCCAGAGTTGCCGTAGTGGTCGTAATCGACCTCGGCTGTGACCGTGAAGCCGGGAACGACCATGTAGGCGACGTTTGCAGCCACACCAGCATCCTTGAGCTGATCACCCGAGACCTGAAGGTTGAACGAAGTTTTCTCGTCAAACTCGTAGGTGGCGCCCGCCCAGAAAGCCCACTGGCCGTTCCAGATTTTGTACGAGCCGCGCCCATGATTGGCAATTGCGCCGTTTGAGTCCTCGTTGAGACTGGCATTGGAACCGTAGCCGAAGAGTCCAAACAGCGACAGCTGGTTTGTGACAGCGACGTCGACGCGGATCTTGCCGGCAAAAGCTTCGTAATTGCTGTCATAAGCCGCGACGCCGATGATCGAGCCCCAGCCTTGCGTGTATTTCAAGCCGGCGACAACGTGCGGAATATAGCTGTCGATAGTACCGGCTGAGCCCGATCCTTGTTCGAGCGAAATCACAGTCGAAATGCCGTTGCCGGCGTCGAAGTGGTACTGAGCCACGTTGGTGTCGAAGCCGGCCGACGGAACGAGCATACTATCGAGAACGTTGCCAGCGTAGCTTGCAAACGTATCGAAGGCCGACCCCTCCTTGCCAACTCGCAGGCCTCCCAGCTCGACCCAGGCAGAAGCCAGTGCGAGGCCGCTGTTGAAATCATAGTTCTGAGGACTGTCATGCGAGTTAGCGCTGTTGCCAAAATTCACCTGGGTTTCGGTATAGGTCGTCAACGCGCCGAGCTCGGTCTGCTGGCCGGTCCAAGTTTTGAACGTGAAGCGTGTGCTGTTTCGCCAAGTGCCTTGGTCCTCGCCAGTTCTCACGTCCGAGGTTCTTGCGCTGTCATACGATCGGACGTCACCCAGGCCGATATCGTAACGGACATAGCCGCCGATGCGCAGGCAGGTCTCGGTGTTGGGAATATAGGAATATCCCGAGCCGAGGACGTCGCAGATCTTGATGTACTCGGCCGGTTCCCGCTCGGCGCCAGCTGCTCGACCGACGGAAATGGTCATCAGAGCAGTTAAGCCGAGAAGAGGACTCTTGATGTACATGTCTAGATCTCCATGAAGGAATAAAAAGGATAGAGGCGAAAGAGCAAGCTTTTCCTCTAAATTTTGTGCGTGTTGTCTCCAATATGTGGACGCCAAAGCGCTTGACACGAGAGGTGAGCCAGCGTAAAAGCCACATGTACTTATAATAGTGTTTTCTGCTAGGAGATTCATTATCGTTTACATGTGAAACACTCCGGTCGGACCGCTGCAGCTCTCCGAATAGAGCAGCAAGCGACATGCCAACCTGAAGCGTAGATGCGGCCGACACCAAAATCGGGCCGACGCGCCTTCGTCTCGCTGGAATCACTTTTTTTGAGGGTCACTGCGAAAAGAAATGTGCGACACGGTTCGCCATGTTCGATATGTGACAGTCTCGTTTAACAGCGACGGCTTCCCGTCTGACCGCAACGGAGGCCGCGCCATCCGCTACCGAGAAGGATCACTGCGCGTACGCTCCGCAAGGGCTGCGCCAGGAACAGAGGGCGTGCACGTCCGAGGCGTCGCATGGTGGCCGCAGCACCTTTTCGCCGCTGTAAGTTCGCCGTGCAGGTACATTGCGCGGCCGGAAGCGAGAGGGAGCGCACCCTGAAACGGCTGCCTACGGCTCGCCTCGAGTAATTGGCGATGAACAGTATTCTCGAGAACTTAGTCTCGACGGAAAGAGCAACGAAAGGAAGCCGCTTGGACGAGCACGATCCGAAGGAAGAACCGATCGAGACCATTTTCCGCAACGGCACAATCACTGCCGTGGGTATCCTGCTTGCCTTTTCCCTCGGCTTCCTCACTCATTGGGCCGCGAACCCCTTGCCATGGCAACTCTACGATCTGTTCGCCGTAGTGCCGATCCTGCTCGGCATCGCACTGCAGATGAGAGCGCTGTCCATGCTGCTCGACATGAGTTCCTTGCGGCGCCCCATCTACGAACGCGCCAATCGCATTTTCATGGTCGGCCTCATCCAGACCGCGTGTGGCGTCGGCATGGCCATCTTGGTCGATCTTTTCGGGATATCGGTAGGGGGCACGCTGCCCGGCGCTTGACGACAAGCCACACCGCTCTTCGCTCGAAGCGACGTCAAGCCGGGGAACCTTGTGCACCCCCTAGCGGCGTCCTCCTTTCATCAAATGAGCCGACGTCAGCTTTAGAGCGTCTCGGTGGCTAAAGCCGGTATGGTTTTTCGGCCGGCAGGGAAGGCCGCTGGCTGGACCTGGATGGCGTCTGAACGAGGCTTGACAGGTCCGTTGCGTCGGACATGAATTTCGCATTGCAAAGTTCTTCCGCAGACGCCTCAAGCACACTGCACTGGCGTCACGTACTCAGACGTTGAATGCGGCACCGCACCATCACCTCAGGCGCAACCATGGCACGCGCGCTCCCCGGCGTGGTTGACCCCATCCTGTCCAAACGAGACTGCGACATAAGCGGGACGCACTGACTTAGGTCAGAGACCAGGACGAGCGCGCAACGAAAGAATGATGGATGAGCGACGTGGGATGACAGCTCCTTGCACACCTCAATCCTGACAAAGTACCGGGACCCCCGGCCGCCTTGGTATACCATCTATCCGACTGTGCCAGACTTCTCTGCGGCAGTTGGTGCTGACGATTATGAGGAATGGCTGGGGGGCCTCCCGGCCGACGAATCGGTGTCGCTCTATTTCCACATTCCGTTTTGCCGATCCATGTGCTGGTATTGCGGCTTCCCTACCGCGGTCATCCGTCGCAACGGCCCGATCCTTAATTATTTAGCGGTGCTGCGTCAGGAGATCAGTTTGGTGTCGGAGCAAGTGCGGCAAGGGCTGCCGGTGAGCGATGTGCATTTCGGCGGCGGAACGCCTCACCTTATCGGGCCAGCCGAGCACTTGGCGCTGATGGAATTTCTACGCCGCCACTTCGCTTTCAGCAAAACTGCTGCGATCGCCGTGGAGATCGATCCCCGAACGTTCACACCGGAAATGGCCGAAGCCCTGGCAGCTAACGGTGTCAACCGCGCGAGCATCGGATGCAGAGCTTTGATCCCGATGTGCAAAGGCGATCAATCGGATCCAGAGTAAGGTGCAGACGGCCGCTGCAGTCCAAAATCTCCGCCGGCATGGCGTTGGCCATATCAACTTCGACCTCATCTTCGGTCTACCGAAACAGACTGTGCAGTCCTGCATCCAGACCGCGATGGCTGCGGTCGCCATGCGCCCCAACCGGCTTGCGGTGTTCGGATACGCGCATATTCCTTCCGTGATAAAGAATCAG
The DNA here is from genome assembly GCF_003997975.1 of Mesorhizobium sp. M7A.F.Ca.US.005.03.1.1. Lineage (NCBI taxonomy): Bacteria > Pseudomonadati > Pseudomonadota > Alphaproteobacteria > Hyphomicrobiales > Phyllobacteriaceae > Mesorhizobium > Mesorhizobium sp. M7A.F.Ca.US.005.03.1.1. The sequence continues at coordinate 22,868 of NZ_RZRO01000089.1, read as the reverse complement.
CGCCTAATCGAGCAGGCAGGTCTACCGGACGGCGATCTTCGCGCCGAACAGGCTGCAACTGTCGCCGAGACACTGGTTGGCGCTGGCTACCGGGAGATCGGGCTCGATCATTTCGCTCCGCCGGACGACGAACTTGCGCTAGCGCCAGAAGACCGGGCGCCTACGGCGTAATTCGCTGGGATACTCGGCCGATACTTGCAAAACGTGATCGGCTTCGGCGCGTCGGCTATTGGCCGAGTCCGCGAGGGGTATGTTCAGAACGAAGTAACACGGGATTCTTACGCCCGGCACATCGCAAGTGGACGTCTGGCGACATCAAAGGGTCACCGTCTGACCGACGATGACCGGGTGCGCGCAGCGATCATCGAGCGACTGATGTGCGATTTGGAGGCCGACGTGCCGACCATCTGTGCCGCCCACGAAATCGAACCAGCTCGTTTTCTCGATTCAGTTGAGAGTTTGGTGACGCTGGCTGAGGAGGGGATCCTGGACGTCGAAAACGGCTTCATCCGCGTGCGGCCGGAGCACCGCTTTGTTGTTCGCGCCGTTGCTGCTGCATTCGATGCTTTTCTCGCGAATCGATGAGTTGAGGCCACGACGCCGAAAGGCATCAGACCTTGTTTGGCGCTCGTCGGCATGGGCTCTCGCAGAAGACTCCGCAAGCGTATGCAGGGGACTTCCACTTGACGCCGCGTTCACCATCATCTCGCCTGGGTGCGCGCGAAAGCGCACAACCCGGAGCACGCTGCTCTCGGTGTGAGGCTGTGCTCTGCAAAGCACCGGTGATCCACCCTGTCCCTGGACAGCAGCTTGATGGCGTCATCTTGGAGGACGAGAAAAGATTGTCGAGGTACGGGTACGAATTGCCTCGGTCGTCCGTTCAATCGAAAGCACTGTCTGCGGAGGCACCTCTCCTTCATGCAGTGACAGGAGATGCTGGGCGACTTCCTTATCTGCTGCGGTGAGTCGATGATTTAGGCGGAGAAAGTCCATCCAGGTGGGGGTGCGGAATGTCTCCGTCCAAAGTGACGGTGTTTGCAGATTTCGCTGGAGCGTCCAGTTTCGTGCACCGGCACGGCTCTGGACGTGTCGCCGCGTGCGCATGGAGCCCAGAAAGGCCTCGATATTTTCCTCCGATATCAAATACTCGACCTTGGCCACGATAGGGCCACTTCTGGGTTTCAGATCGAGAGCCACGTCCGGCGGATGAAAAACTGAACTTTCTTGATCGGTTTCTTCCCAGGGACGGACCGGCAACACGATCCCCGCTGCTGCAACCAGCAACAGAGCGCCTGCGGCGCCCTCCAATGCTGAGGTCAAGGAATAGTTTTGCGCGACAGAACCCCAGATCCAGCTGCCAGCAGCCATACCGCCTGCGCTCAAGGCGTAGTAAATGGAGAGCGTGCGGCCTACAACCCACCTTGGGCTTGCCAACTGCACCGACACGTCAATGCCCGTCCAGGTGATAAGCCAACCCGCTCCGCCGAGCGCCAGCGAAATGGCCGCCACAGGAAGCGACGATGTAAGGGCAAGGGAGAGGCAACAGACTGCACAAGCCACAGAGGCGAAGGCCACCAGCCTGTTTTGAGACGTGACCTTCCTCAAGAAGCCGTTGCCCATACCCGCGATGAAAGCACCCATGCCGAAGCCGGCCAATAAGATACCGTAGACAATTGGCCCACTCTTCAACTGATCCCGGACGACGAGGGGGAGCAACGCCAGAATGGAGATGCTTGCCAACCCGAAAAGAGCGGCTCGGGCGGTCGCTGCCCTGATCTCCAAAGACATCGCCGTAAAGCGCACTCCGTCATGAATTGCCGTCGTCATTCTCTCACGAGGGAGAGGCGAAGAGCGGACCTCCCATTTGGTGCGCCATATCGCGCTTATGGGCGCCAGATCACTCACCGCAGCCAAGGCGAAAGCGGCCAGCGGCCCAAAGACGGCCAGGATCACGCCCCCCAAGGCTGGACCAACGCTGCGCACAATGTTGTATCCGACGGACATAAGCGTCACTGCGGCCGGAATGTCGCGTTTGTGAAGGATATCGCCGACCGAAGCGTGCCAAGCCGGATCATTCAAGGCAAAGCCGCAGCCGGCCAGGAAACCTAACCCGAGAATCAGCCAAGGACTGACAAATCCCAGACCCACAGAAATCATCAGCGTCGTCGACGCCGATGCTATCAGGCAGTGTCCCGCAAACATCACCCACCGGCGGCTGAAGTTGTCGGCAATGGCTCCGGCGAAAACTGAGAGGAAGAACACCGGCAATGTGGATGCGGCCTGGACGAGTGCCACCATGAGGTCGGACGCTGAAATCGTTGCCATAAGCCAACTGATGGCGACCGTTTGCACTAGCCAACCGAGGCTGGAAATCTGGGTGGCCGCCCAAATTGAGCGAAACACCTTGTTTCGAAATGGGGCGAGCGTCTTTGAAACGGGCGGTTGGGGATTTTCGCTCTGCATGAGGTATTGCTGGCCTTCGATGAGCGCTGCGATTTGAGCAAGCGGGTCGATACTTAGACATCGCGGAGCACCGCACGGACCCCAGCTCTATGGAGCTTGCCGGCGACTATTTGCGTATTGAGCCATTCTCATAGTCTCATTCATGAGCAGTCCTGTGCGCAAGCATTGCTTTGCTAAATTCCCACCACAAGCGCGCCGCCGCTGAGACCCGCACCCGCTGCCGCCAAGAGGACTTTCTCGCCAGGCCGAAACGGCTGCGCCCGATGGGCCAGCGACAATGAGAGCGGGATCGTCGCGGCGGAAGAGTTGCCATATTCGGCGATCGTCTTGACGATCGAGTGATCAGCGATGCCGAGGTTCCTGCCGACCGCGTCGAAAATGCGCGCATTGGCCTGATGCGGCACGAAACGATCGAGGTCTTGCGGCCTCAGTCGGGCAGCAGTGAGCGCATCTCTCGAGCAGGCGGTCATCATCTCCACGGCCTTGCTGAATACTTCACGGCCGTCAGTGATCGTCATCCGTGTCTGCGCGAGGTCGAGGTCGGCATGGAACGGAGTGTTGCTTCCCCCGGCGGGAATCTGGATTAGCCCGTAGCGCGAGCCGTCGGAATCCACCGAAGCGCCGAGAATGCCTCGATCCGGGTCATCGCAAGGACTGATCACCATGGCGCCGGCGGCATCGGCAAACAGCACGGCGCTGGCGCGCTCGGCCAAATTGATGCGGTGGCTGAGGATGTTGGCGGCGATGACAAGGCTCGCTTTGCCGTGCAGGCGGGTGAACCCGTCGGCGAACATCAGCGCATAGATGAAGCCGGCGCAGGCGCCGGTCAGGTCGATCGCTCCGGCGCGGCCTAGCCCCAGCCGATGTGCGACCAGCGGCGCGCTTGGCGGCAGAAGGTGATCGGGCGTCGACGTGGCGAGCAAGAGTAGACCGACGTCGCCGCGGTCGATACCGGCATTGGTCAGCGCCATGTCGCCGGCAGAGGCGGCAAGGCCCGACAGCGTGTCTTCGTCTGTTGCCCAGAAGCGCGAGCGAATTCCGGTGCGCCGCTCGATCCAGCCGGGCTCAAGCCCGAGCCGGTCTTCGATTTCCGGGTTCTCGACCTTGCGCGTCGGCGCATGATGGCCGAAGCCGAGAACGCGCGACGATAGGTTCATGGCCGCGAGCCGAAGCGTTCGCCGGCCTCCTCTATCGCGTCATAGAGCCCGTCCAATTCGTCGCTGGTGATGCAATAGGGCGGCAGAAGATAGAGGACATTGCCGAGCGGGCGCACCAACAGGCCGCGCTCAAGGAAAAAAGCGCGCAGTTTTGGCCCGATCTCGGCCAGATAACCGGCTGAGCCGGTGCGTAGGTCGAGTGCCGCGATGGTGCCGGTTGTCCGGCAGTCGGTGAAATATGGATTGTCCCGGAAGCGTTGCAGCCCCGCGGCCTGCCTCGCGCTCAAGACCGCGATCCGCTCGGCCACCGGCTCGTCACGCCAGATCTCGACATTGGCAAGTGCTGCCGCGCAGGCGATCGGATTGGCGGTGTAGGAGCTCGAATGGAAAAACGTCTTCTTGCGATCCTCCGAAAAGTGAGCGTGGAAGATGGCATCGGTGGCGATCGTGGCGGCCAGCGGGATGGTACCACCGGTCAGACCTTTCGAGGTGCACAAGATGTCGGGCGAGACGGACGCCTGTTCGCAGGCAAACATGGTTCCGGTGCGCCCCCAGCCGGTCATCACTTCATCGGCGATCACGAGCGTGCCGGAGGCTTCGGCGATCCTCTTCAATTCGGCAAGAACCCAGGCCGGATACATCAGCATGCCGCCGGCGCCAAGCACCAGCGGCTCGACGATCAGCGCGGCTGCGCGCCGGTCGCGGCTAACGGCCTCGAACCGATCCAGCGTTTCCTGCTCGCGCCCGGCGGCCGGGAAGGGGATGGTGTCGACCTCGAACAGCAAAGGCTCATAGGCGGCGTTGAAGACGCCACGGGCGCCGACGCTCATCGTGCCGATGGTGTCGCCATGATAGCTGTGCTCCATGACGGCGATGCGCGAACGCGACGCGCCGATGTTACGGAAATAGCCGAGCGCCATCTTCAGCGCGACTTCGACTGAGGTCGAGCCACTGTCGGAATAGAACACCCGGTGGAGGCCGGCGGGTGCGATGCCTACAAGCGCCTCGGCCAGCCGTTCGGCCGGCTCGTGGGTGAAGCCCGCGAAGATGATCTGGTCGAGGCTCGAGGCGGTCGTCTCGATGGCCTTCATGATGCGGGGGTGGCGATGGCCATGGGTGACGACCCACCAGGAAGAAATCGCATCGAGGATGCGGAAGCCGTCGGCCTTGTGGAGATAGGCGCCTTCAGTCAGCACGATTTCAGGGAGCGAGGGCTCTAGCGCGTGCTGCGTGAACGGATGCCAGACTCGAGACTCCGCCATCAGTCGCCTCCGGCAATCATGGCCAGGTCGAAGCCGGAAATCATTGCATCTCTCAACGTTTCACCCGTCAGCGGACCGAGGTGCGGCAGCCTGCCCAGCTGCGGCACGCCGCCGAATTCCACGATTGTCCTTTGTGTATCGGCCACCTCTTCGCCAATGAAGGCAATGCCGATGAGCGGGATGGAGCGGGCTCTCAGGGCCTCGATCGACAACAGCGTATGATTGATGGTGCCAAGCGCGGTGCGGGCGCACAGTATGACCGGCAGCCGCCATTGTTCGAATATGTCAATGAACCTTGTCTGTCGATTGAGCGGCACCATCAGCCCGCCGGCGCCTTCGATGACGAGCGGTGTCGGCAGGACCGGAAATGAAAGATCGTCGGCCTCGATCGCGACGCCGTCGATTTCGGCTGATCGATGCGGCGACAGCGGCATCGTCAGTCGATAGACTTCGGGCAGCACGCGTCCGTCGGGCAAGCCGGAAAGCCGGGCGACGACCTCGCTGTCGGTCTCCTCGTTGAGGCCCGATTGCACCGGCTTCCAGTAGAAGCCGTCGAGCAGCCCGGCAAGTCCGGCCGAAAACACTGTCTTGCCAATTCCAGTGTCTGTTCCGGTGACGACGATGCGTTTGGTCATGCTGTGGCCAACACTCCGACGAGAGCCTCGACCATGGCGGAAATGTCGGCTTCGTCGACGTTGAGAGTCAGCGAAATGCGCAGGCGCGACGTACCCTCAGGCACTGTCGGCGGGCGAATGCCGCGTATGTCGAAGCCGCGTGCCTGCAGTCCTGCCGCCACCGCCATGGTGCGGCTGTTATCGCCGATCACAAGCGGCTGGATCTGCGAGCCGCTGGGCATCACGCCGCAGCGTTCGGCCAATTGCCGGCTCGCGAAAGCGACACGCTCGTGCAACTGAGCACGACGCATAGGCTCGTCAGACAGAATAGTCAGCGCCTCACGTGCCGCGACTGCCATCAGCGGCGATGGTGCGGTCGCATAGATGAATGGCCGGCACCGGTTGATAAGATAGTCGCACAGTGTTCGCGGTCCGGTAACGAGCGCGCCGGATGCGCCAAGCGCCTTGCCGCATGTGTGGAGCGTGACGATGTTGTCGCGGCCTTCATACGCGGCGGCCAGTCCCCGGCCGTCCGGTCCCCAGACGCCGGTGGCATGCGCTTCATCGACGACGATGAATGCCTGGTACCGATCAGCCAGCGCGACCAGGCTCTCCATCGGCGCACGGTCGCCATCCATGCTGTAAAGGCTTTCGAAGGCGATCCACACCCGCCCCATGCCGCCTTCGGCGCGCCAGCGGGTGATTGCGTCCTCGACAGCGTCGACGTCGTTGTGCGCGGCCAGCTTGAACTCAGCGCGCCCGGCCTGGGCACCCTCATGCATGCTGGCATGAGCGAGCTCGTCGAGGACCAGCAGGTCGCCTTTCTGCGGCAGGGCCGTCAGCAGAGCGAAGTTGGCGATATAGCCGCTGCCGAAGAACAGTGCACGCTCGGCTCCGAAAAATGCCGCTGCGTCCGCCTCCAGTTGCTCATGTTCCGGTGCATTGCCGCGCAACAGCCGCGATCCGGTGGCGCCCACTGGCGTGCCCCGCGCAATCGCCGTCGAAACCGCATCGCCCAGTCTTTTGGAGGCGGCAAGTCCGATATAGTCGTTCGACGAGAAGTCGAGCCCGGCGCGCGGTGCGAGCGTCCGCAACCGGTCCTTGCGCCCCAGTCCCCGCAAGGTTGCGTCATAGCGGGCAAGAATTGCCTCCTTCATTGCGTGGCGAGTTCCATAGGCTCAATGCCGAGGCGCCGGAACAGAAGGGTATCCTTGTCCTCGCCGGGATTTCCCGCCGTCAGCAGCGTGTCGCCGACAAAGATCGAATTGGCGCCGGCAAAGAAGCACAGCGCCTGCGTTTCGTCGCTCATCGCCGTCCTGCCGGCGGACAGCCTTACATAGGATTTCGGCATCATCACCCGCGCGAGCGCAACGATGCGGACGAAATCGATCGGATCGATGGCGTCGGCCGCGGCAAGCGGCGTGCCTTCGATGGGAATAAGCATGTTGATCGGCACGCTTTCCGGCGGCTCGGGCAGGTTCGCGAGCGTGACCAGCATGTCGATGCGATCGGTCTTTTCTTCTCCCATCCCGACAATGCCGCCGCAGCAGACTTTCATCCCAACCGCGCGCACGTGCCCAAGCGTTTTCAGCCGGTCGGCAAAAGTCCTGGTTGAAATAACCTCGCCATAGTAGCGCTCAGAGGTATCGATGTTGTGGTTATAGTAGTCGAGACCGGCCTGCTTCAGGCGAGCAGCTTGCTCAAGATCGAGCATGCCGAGCGTCATGCAGGTCTCCATGCCGAGGGCCTTGACGCCCTCAATCATGGCGACCACAACGTCCATGTCGCGCTCCTTGGGACTTCGCCACGCCGCGCCCATGCAATAGCGCGTTGCGCCGCCATCACGCGCCTTGGCCGCTTCGTCGATGACATGCTTGACGTCCACCAGCTTCGACGCCTTCACACCGGTTTCGTAATGCGCAGACTGGCTGCAATAGCCGCAATCTTCGGGGCACCCGCCGGTCTTGATGCTAAGGAGCCGCGACAGCTGCACTCGGTTTCGATCGAAGTTCTGGCGGTGGATCGTCTGAGCCAGGAACAGCAGATCGTTGAATGGCATGCCGTAGATGGCCTCGGCCTCTTTGCGGTTCCATCGCGGAGGCGTTCCGTCGACCGATTGCATGGTCTGGTTCACGTCGAACTCCGAGTTCATTCCAATCGTCATCGTCAAACCTTTGTTTGCTAGTCCGGTACGCCTTCTTGGCTTTGGGGCGCACTCGCTAAAGGCGAGCTGCGGCACGTCTTTCCAGCACCTCCTACGCCTGCCGAGCTGATGTTGCTCCTCACGCCGTAATCCTCAGTTCAAGTGCTTGCAGATGTTCTGGTGGTCCGGCATGTCCAGGCCGATGTCGAGGATCGGGGCGCTGTGCGTCAGCCAACCCATGGAGATGAGATCGACACCGGTCGCCGCAATCGCCGCCGCCGTTTTCGGCATCACCCGACCGGACGCCTCGGTGATCGTACGGCCATCCACTATAGAAACCGCGCGGGCAAGATCCTCGACCGACATATTGTCGAGCAGCACCGCGTCAACACCAATCGCGAGCGCTGCATCGAGCTGCTTCAGCGTGTCGACCTCGACCTCGACCTTCACCATATGCCCTGCTGCGGCGCGCGCCCGCTCTATTGCTGTGCGCATATCGCCGGCGATCGCGATGTGGTTGTCCTTTATGAGCACGCCGTCATCGAGGCCGAACCGGTGATTGGCACCGCCGCCGACGCGCACGGCGTATTTCTCCAATGCCCGCAGCCCGGGCGTCGTCTTTCGCGTCGATACAATCCTCGCCTTGTGACCGCGCACGGCCTCAACCATGGCCGCTGTGGCAGTGGCAATGCCGCTCAGCCGGCATAAGAAATTGAGGGCCGTGCGTTCGGCCGTGAGCAGGCCTCGTGCGGGTCCGGACAATCTTGCAATGGTTTCCCCGGCCCCAACCTCGCTGCCATCAGGGCGCCAGATCTGGATGTTGATCGCCGGTTCCACGAGAAGGAAGGCATACGAGACCAGATCGAGCCCGGCAACGACGCCCGCCTGCCTCGCTTTGAGCACCAACGTGGCAGTGCAATCATACGGGATAACCGCATCGGTGGTCAGGTCGCCGGATCTGCCCAGGTCTTCGAGGAGCGCAACGCGCACAATCGGTTCGATCAGGGTCGCGGGGAGGGGGGAGAATGAAGTCATATCAAGTGCTCCGTATGGTAGCCCGGCAATCGAGTGCGGCCGCGGCCCGCATTGCGCTGTGCAGTGTCAGCCGTGATGGGCGCACGTTGGCATCGTGGAGCGGGAAATCGGACCGACAGTGCGCGCCTCGACTCTCTTCCCGCCTCAGGGCCGCCGCGGCGATCATCAGTGAGACCAAAGCCGGACCAGAGGCAGCGACACTATTGGCTGCGATCGGCAGCAGGGTCGCCACCGCTTCGCGCATTGCCTCGCCGTCGCGGATGATACCCAGGGCGGCGGAGACAATCGGGCGGACCACGGAAGCGTCTGGTCGTGGAGGGACGAATGTGGAGCATCTGCGCGGTCGCCGGGTATACGACGTGCCGGCAACGCTTTCGGCAACCCAGCTCGCGGTGACCGCCGCTTCGGTGAGCGAGTTGCTGGCCAGGCGGTTGGCGCCGTGCAGGCCGGTACAGGCCACCTCACCGCAGGCCCACAATCCCTCGATGGAGCTGCGGCCGGCGCTGTCTACGGCGACGCCGCCCATGTGATAATGTGCCGCCGGGCGCACCGGGATCAGGTCGGTCGCTGGGTCGATTCCTGCGCTCCGGCACAATTCGGCGATGCCTGGAAAACGCTTGCCAAATCTCGGGCCGAGACTTTGCCGTGCGTCCAGGAATACGCGGCGTCCAACGGCAAGCTGGTGCCAAATGGCGCGCGCTACGACGTCGCGAGGCGCAAGTTCACCGCCAGGTGTGTCGGCGAGGAAGCGCTCTCCTCGCTCATCGATGAGCACCGCGCCTTCGCCACGCACGGCTTCGCTCACCAGCGGCATCGGCCGGCGCGGACCGTCGAGCGCAGTTGGATGGAACTGTATGAATTCCAAGTCGGCGAGTTCCGCCCCCGCCCATGCGGCGAGCGCCAGCCCGTGACCCCATGAGCCAGCGGGGTTTGTCGTGTCGCAAAACAGCCCGCCGACGCCGCCGGTCGCCAGCACCGCGCGACGCGTGGGCAGAGCGAGCGCGCCGGCTCGTCCTGCTGCGACCACGGCGATGACCGACCCGTCCTGCACGACCAGCCGGCGGACCTCCACATTTTCGATAATGGTGATCGAGGCTGTACGCCGAACCGCGGCGACGAGCGCGCGCACCAACTCGCGACCGGTGGCGTCGCCGGCTGCATGCACAATCCGCCGTCGCGAGTGTGCCGCCTCGAGCCCAAGTCGCAACGCGCGGTCAGGGTGCTGGTCGAAGTCGACGCCGAACCTTTGGATCGTCCTAATCGCTTCGGGTGCAGCTCGTACCACTCGCCGCACCGTGGCCTCATCGCAGAGTCCGTCGCCGGCAGCTATCGTGTCGCAAAGGTGAAAATCTGGGCCGTCGTCGCCCCCGAGACTTGCCGCAAGACCGCCCTGGGCAAGTTCACTGCAGGCTCCGGTTCCAAGCGGCGCGTTGGTCAAAAGCACGACCGGTTCCGGCGCCAGATGAAGCGCCGTCATCAGGCCGGCAATGCCGCCGCCGATGACGACCGGCGCCCCCGCGATTTCGCGAACCTCCAGACTCATAGGGAAAGCATGCGCTCGACCGCGCGGCGGGCGGGGCCGGCAATTTCGGGATCAATCCGGACCTCATGCCGGTTCTGCTCGAGTGCGGCGCGAATGTTGGCCAGGTTGATGCGCTTCATGTGCGGGCACAGATTGCATGGGCGAACGAACTCGACGTCGGGATGCGCGACCGCGACGTTGTCGCTCATCGAACATTCGGTCAGAAGGACGACACGCTTCGGTTTCTCACGCTCGACATAATCCGACATCGCCGCGGTCGAGCCGGAGAACTCCGCCTCCGCGACAACGTCTGGTGGGCATTCTGGATGGGCCAGCACGATGACGCCTGGATGGGCATCGCGCAGTTCCCGGATGTCTGCTGCGGTGAAGCGCTCATGCACCTCGCAATGGCCTTTCCAGGCGATGATCTCGACGTCTGTATCGGCTGCCACGTTCCTCGCCAGATATTCGTCCGGGAGCATCAGCACACGCGCCACGCCAAGCGATTCCACCACCGCCTTGGCGTTGCCGGACGTGCAGCAGATGTCGGACTCCGCTTTTACGGCGGCGGAAGTGTTGACGTAAGTAACAACGGGGACCCCCGGATACCGCAGCCGCATTAGCCGCACGTCGTTTGCCGTGATCGATTCGGCCAGCGAGCAGCCGGCGCGGAGATCCGGGATGAGCACGGTCTTGTTCGGATTGAGCAGTTTTGCCGTCTCGGCCATGAAATGAACGCCGGCAACCACGATGATGTCGGCGTCGACCGTCACCGCCTTGTGGGCCAACGCCAGGCTGTCGCCGACGATGTCTGCCACGCAATGAAAAATTTCGGGCGTCTGGTAATTGTGCGCCAGCACCACCGCATTGCGCTCACGCTTCAGCGCTAAGATGGCTTCAATATCGCCGGCGAACGCGGGCCATTCAACGGGTGGGATCACCCGCCGGACACGCTCATACAAGGACGCAGCCATAGGTAACGCCCCAGTCATTGGCGCCTCGATTATATTCGGTTTGACAATAAGGGAATATATCTACCTTGACTATAAGTATGTCAAGCCCGCGCCAGCGGTAATTTTGTCCCGGCGATAGCCCTGTCGTCGAGGACGGCATGCCGGAAGCGATAAAGCTTCGCCGGTCGGCCGCCCGTGTCGAGGGAGGTCTCCCCGGTCTCCTCAACAAGTTCCTGCTGCTCGACCAATCTCCGGAAGTTCGGCTTGTTGATCAGCCTGCCAGCCAAAGCTTCCACGGTTCGCTGCAGTTGCAGCAGCGTGAAGGAAGGCCGCATAAGCTCGAACACGACCGGCCGGTATTTGATCTTCGAACGCAGCCGCGCGATCCCGGTTGCCAGAATACGACGGTGGTCAGCGACCATTGGTTTGCCAGCCGCGGCCGCAATCGCGTCCCTGCCGCCACCGGCCTCCTCAATCAGAGCAGCTTCATAGAGCAACTCGTAGCGTTGGAGCGTGAGTTCCTCGTTCCAATGGCGGTCGTCGAAGCCGAAGGCTATCGCAGCGCGCTGCCGGCGCTCGCGTTGAGTGGTCGGCTCGCTGGCGCCGCCGGCCCACTCAATCAGGCGGGGCCGCAATCTATCGAGCAGCACAGGCGGCGTGCCGAAGCGGTGGTCCTCCCAGGGAAAATATTCGTACCAACTTTGCCAGCCGCACGCGGCCGAGTTCGTTGCCTGTTCCTTCCTGGTCAATGCGAGATAGCTGATTGAGATGACGCGCTGGTGGCGCTCAGTGCCGATGCGATCGCGATCGGCGAAGGTGTAGAGTTGCTCGATGTATCCAAGTGCATGGCCGGTCTGCTGCTCCACCCACCCCCTCAAACCCGACTGCAGTGATCGATGCTCAAGGGCAAAAGGTCCAGAAGGGAGGGTGTCCGCATGACCGACTGTGAGGACACAGGGCTCACTGTCGTTTACGGCGACCACGACGGCAGTCAGGTCCACTTTGGCTTCGTCAGCTTTGACGGCGGCTTTGCCTTTCTTGGTTCTTCTTGTCTGAGGATCCATGTTTGCGAAAGCGGGTTGGCCCAACGGAGCGCCTTAATCGATTGAATGTAACCTTGGAAGCCAGCACGTCAACACCGGAGTACTCAAGCGCTGTTTTTAGCTCTTCGCAGTCGCACAAAAATATGCCAAACGCGACACCCGCTGTTGGTAACGTAAGGGAAGGGGCCTCGGTTGAGCGCGGCTGGTGAGATAAAAGGGATGACTCCTCCAGATATTCGATCGCGAAAAGGCCAGACGCCACTTGTATGCTTGACGGCCTACACCACGCCGGTCGCGAGGCTGCTCGATCGCCACTGCGACATCGTTCTTGTCGGCGACAGCGTCGGCATGGTGCTGCACGGCCTGTCGTCGACGCTGGGGGTCACGCTCGACATGATGATCATGCACGGACAGGCCGTTCGCCGCGGCCTTGAACACGCGCTGATGGTCGTCGACCTGCCCTTCGGTTCCTACGAGGAAAGCCCAGAGCACGCTTTCGGCAACGCTGCGCGCGTGATGGGTGAGACCGGTTGTTCAGCGGTAAAGATCGAGGGCGGCGAGACCATCGCGGAAACCATCCGCTTCCTTACCGCGCGCGGCGTACCTGTCATGGCCCATGTGGGCCTGACGCCGCAGGCGGTAAACACGTTTGGAGGCTATCGTGTGCAGGGCCGGGGAGCCGATGCAGAGCGGATCAGGCGCGACGCCAGGGCGGTAACTGAAGCTGGCGCCTTCTCCTTGGTGCTGGAAAAGATACCGGAGCAGCTTGCACGGCAGATAACCGCCGATATCGACATACCCACCATCGGCATCGGTGCCTCGCCAGCTTGCGACGGCCAGATTCTGGTGAGCCACGATATGCTCGGGCTCTTCACCTCATTTCGGCCGAAGTTCGTCAAACGCTATGCCGAGCTCGGTGAGCAGGCTGAGGCGGCAATCGCCGCTTACGCCACCGATATGCGGAACCGGCACTTTCCGGCGGTCGAACATCTCTATGTCAACGCCTTGAAGGCCGGTGACTTCACATGAGCGTGCCGATCGCTCGAACCGTGAGCGAGCTGCGCGGCGTCGTTGCGCAATGGCGTCGCTCGGGTGCCACGATCGGTATTGTGCCGACCATGGGAGCCTTGCACGACGGGCATCTGAGCCTCGTGCGGAAGGCGCTCGAAAGGGCCGAGCGGGTGATCGTGACGCTGTTCGTAAACCCCAAGCAGTTCAACAGCCCCGCCGACCTGATTGCCTACCCTCGGACGGAAAGCGACGATGCTGCCAAGCTCGCTCTGCTGGGCACGCATCTGCTCTATGTGCCGGACACAGAGGAAATGTACCAGGTGGGCTTCGCCACGGCCGTTTCAGTGTCCGGCATCAGCGAATGCCTTTGCGGCGCATTCCGGCTCGGCCATTTCAATGGCGTGGCGACGGTCGTGGCCAAGCTCTTCCTGCAGGCCGGCGCTGACTTCGCCTTTTTTGGCGAAAAGGATTTTCAGCAACTTCAGCTTGTCAGGCGCTTGGTCCGGGATCTCGACATTCCGATCACTATTGTGCCCTGTCCGACAGTCCGCGAAGCCGATGGTCTTGCGCTATCGTCGCGTAACGTGCGGCTCTCCCCAGCCCAACGCGCCATTGCCCCAAAACTAGCATCGGTCCTGCTCGATACGGCCGAGCGGCTTGCACGCGGCTCCCCCATCCTGCCTACGCTTGATGAAGCGCGTGCAGCAATTCTGGCTGCCGGCTATCGCGAGCTCGAATACCTGGAGCTTCGCGGAGAAACAGACCTGCAATCGTTAGCAAGCCTTGACCGACCGGCACGCTTGCTTGCTGCGGCTTGGCTTGGCGACACGCGGCTCATCGATAACGTCGCAATATCACCCATCGGTAGTTGGTCAGGTGGGCGGAGCTCTCTCCAATCGGAAGCAGCACAGCAATTGCGGTGATGACGGCGGCGCGTCGTATGCCCTGCAGGGACAGGCCATCATTTAGAACCACGTCTCCGTCGGCTTCCAGCAACCTCCGCGAGGTACGCTAAGCGCAGATGCATCGCGTATTTGAAACCTTGGTCGAGCAACTCTCTGCAAGCGTCGATGCCGTCGATCTCCATGAGGCAATGGCGTCCGCCGCAGCCGGGTTCGACTTTCCGCTCTTCGCTTATTTCACCTACCCATCCGCTTCCGGCGACAGGCCGCGATTGATCTCGAATTATCCATCATCATGGACATCACATTACCTGCAACAGCGCTACCACAGCGTGGATCCCGTGATCCTGCGGGGACTGCGGGGCTGGGATACCTTCGACTGGGGTGTGGACCGCGATCACCGTTATTTGCCGACCTCTCAGCAGGAAGTCCTGGAAAAAGCAGCTGAGTTCGGCATTCGCGGCGGACTGACCATGTCGATGCATGATCATCGCGGCCGGTTCGCCGCACTGACCTTCGCCTCCAACGAGGCGCATCCGCCATTTCTGAGGTCGCTGACGCGCTACGAAAAAGCAATGCAACTGGTTGCGATCAACGTTCATATCCATGCCCGGCGCAGGCTCGCCGAAGATTGCGTGGTAGATGGCATAATGCTCACCCGGCGGGAGTTCGAGTGCCTGAAATGGGCGGCGTGCGGCAAGTCGGCCTGGGATATCAGCCAGATTCTCGGTGTCTCGAAACGCACCGTGACCTTCCATCAGGAAAACGCCAAGGCGAAGCTTGGCGTGCGAACCATCAACCAGGCCGTAGTGCGGATGGCTGCTCGGGCGAGATCCTGATCCTCTCCAAGTCTAGCTGTAAAGGTCTACAGGCTGCATTCATGACGGCTTTGCCCTTCGATTGCGTGGACACATCCCGCACGGAGACGACAATGATGCAGCTGATAACACCCGACTGCTACGCCGAGTTTGCGAGCGAACTCAAGGAAATGCACGGACTTAGGTATCGGGTTTTCAAGAAGCGGCTCGATTGGGAAGTGCAGACCGAAGGCGAAATGGAAACGGACTCGTTTGACAGCCTGAACCCCGTCTACCTGCTTCTCAAGGGGTCCGATTGGCGAACTTGCGGCTGCGTCCGCCTTTTGCCGACCACCGGACCGACAATGTTGCGCGATACGTTTCCGACGCTGCTGGATGAGATGGTGGTCCCTGCGAGTGCCGATATCTGGGAGAGTAGTCGTTTCGCGCTCGATCTCCCTGCGACAGCGCCGAAGGCAGCTGGCGGCCTGGCCCAAGCAACCTACGAGCTCTTCGCGGGGATCATCGAATTCGGCTTGGCCAACAATCTCTCCGGGATCGTAACGGTGACAGATACGCGCATCGAAAGGATCCTTCGTCTCGCGACCTGGCCGTTGTCACGTATCGGACAGCCCAAGCAGGTCGGCAACACCGAGGCAGTCGCCGGCTTCCTCGATATTTCCTACGCCAGTCTCTTGCGCATCCGCTGGAGGGGACGCCTCAACGGGCCGGTGTTGTGGCAACCAGTTCTCATCCAATCGGCATAGCGCCTGCGGATGCTCAGCCGTGACTTGAGTTAAGTCTGCTCACGGCCGCCACCGCCGCCGTGAGGGTGAGCGGACCCGCCCCACGAGCTTTCGACTGTTCCGGTCGATTGGCTCGCGCGGCCGGACTTTGGATTTCCGTAGGCGCAACCCGCAGTCCAGCGTGAGCACGCCAAAATGGCGCCCCTCCGCTTCGTCCAAAGAAGCCAACGTGGCTTCTGAGGTCGTCTTAGAATATTGGACCGGCCGCCGTGAGCGATCGCAACCTCAAAGCTTTGCCGGTATGCCGGTTTGGCCGGACCGTCGGCCAGTCGGAGCAGTCCCCCGATAAGGACCCGAGCTGACGCGCGGTCCAACAGCGCCCGAGCCTATGCTTTGTGCATTACCGTTCGGTTGGCCATGTCGTCCAAGACCGCATGAAGAAGGCTTCCAACCTCCTGCGCAGCGAGCTCTGGCGCAATTCCTACATCGGACAATTGAATGAGCATTTTCTTGGCGGCACAGCGCCAGAACGCGCTCGCCGCCTCGCCGTTCTTGGTCTCGAGGGCCTGGGCGATACTTTCGACCAATATACGTCGCCGATGCAGCGGAAATACGCAAATGTTTGATTCATGCATCAATCACCTCACAGATTCAGTTCCACAAAGAAAAACACCGGCGTCTTCAAAAGAGCCCCGCTAGCGCGGTGACGGTTCGCGGCGACATGACGAGTTCCACTTCCCCATCGACAAGCCATTGGGAGATGAGCCGCCGGACCGCATATCCGGGACCGCACATAAGGTGAACCACCATTGCTCATCCGGCTGCATTTTCCTGGGCCGTTCGACGAGGCGTTCCAGCCGAATTGACGTCCAATGACTTGATCTCTGAAAGGGCAGGGCGGTACGAATCACCCGACTGTTCCGCTGCTTACATTCCTGCGAGCTTGTGTATGAACGATTAAAGCGTGCCCGAGCCGTTCTTGGTGGCCGCCGCAGAAGGGAATCATGTCATCCGCTGCCTATCGTAGGCGGCGCGACTTCTAGCATGACTGCACTGCCCCGACAGGGCTTTGCAATCGCGCGTTTCGAAGCCTATGCTTTGGCATCGGCCGGCATTTACTTCGGTGCAGCCGACAGTAAGACGTACGCGCTCTTGCCCCGTTGGAAGAGAGCCTTGCCCGATCCCTCTTTCGCGACCAGGTGCTGAAGCCCTCACCCCGCAGGACTTCGCGCTTTTGCGACCATCGCTGCATCACGTCGAACCGGGCATCAAGGACAAGTTGGAGGTCGCGCATCAGCCGATCAAGAACGTATATTTTCCCGAGAGGGGCATCGCGTCGGTGGTCGCCACCATGACCGGCGGGCGGCAAGGTGAAGTCGGCATTGTCGGCTATGACGGGATGAAAGGAATTGCCGTCATTCTCGGAAAGGAAAGCACTACCTGGCGCCTGCCGGTTGAAAACCTTCGCCCTGCGATTAGCCCGTCGCTTCGCACCTCAGTGCTGGACTATGCCCACGCGTTCCTCGTCCAATCATGCCGGACGGCACTGGTCAATGGCCACTCCAAGGTCGAAGAACGGCTGGCCCGCTGGCAGCTGATGGTCCACGACCGTGCGGAAGGAGATAAGATCCTCCCGACGCATGAATTTCTGGCGACCATGCTCGCGCCCACCGCCCGGGGTCACCACGGCCCTGCAAATGCTTGAGTATCGAGGACTGGTGCACGCCAAGCGCGGCGAGATCACGATCATCGACCGTGCCGGATTGATAAAGCTCACACATGGCGCTTATGACAAGGAGGAGCAGCGTTATTTCGGCCTGGCCGCTGCCTGAAGCAT
The DNA here is from genome assembly GCF_003997975.1 of Mesorhizobium sp. M7A.F.Ca.US.005.03.1.1. Taxonomy (NCBI): domain Bacteria; kingdom Pseudomonadati; phylum Pseudomonadota; class Alphaproteobacteria; order Hyphomicrobiales; family Phyllobacteriaceae; genus Mesorhizobium; species Mesorhizobium sp. M7A.F.Ca.US.005.03.1.1. The sequence continues at coordinate 5,383 of NZ_RZRO01000089.1, read as the reverse complement.
GTCGGTTGAAACGGGTTCAGCCGACGTCTCCTTGCCCCTCACCAGGTCGCCCAAAAGCATCAGCGGTTTTGAACGAATCGCAGCGATTGTCCGCAATCGGACATAGGCTTGAAGGCGGTCGAATTCGTGCCATAAGTCGGGTTGGTCAGGGTTCAGGGAGGAATTCGTCATGACCAATTCGTTTCACACCGTCACCGTCGAAAAAGCCGCAGAAGCCTATGTCCTTTCCAGGGGAAGGGTCCGCTTTCTCTCCATGGCGCAGGCGATCCGCGCCATCCGAACACTAATGCCGGCATGCAAGGCCACCGACCGCGAGTTGGAGGAACTGTTGGCGGCCGCTTCCTTCGTTCATGGCGTGCCCGTCGCCTTCGACACAAAAACAGCCGATGGTGTAGAACCACGGCTGCATTCCTAAGAGGGCATGCCGCGCCATGCAGACTGTCAGAGGGCATTCGTCAGATGGTAGTCCGCTAACTTAACTGCAGAGTCTAAAGGACGTGTTCCAGCATTGCGAACTCACCGATCGCTTTGTTGCCAAAGCTGCCAGCAAGCGATCGCCTCATCCAGCCGTTTGCACCATCTCATCACAGACATCATCGCGATGCTACCTGTCCAGCATATGTCCAGCATTTCGCAAGGCGGCCAGAAGGAGCCTCGCATAGCCTGTGACATCGATCTGGGCCTGCATCGAAAGGGGCATGCTGGTCCAGTTCTCCAACGGTGCAATGAAAGGTGAGAAGGTGCCATTGACAAGGCAACAACAGCTAACAAGGCCCTCTCGGTCCAATGCCACCACACCGATCTTGTCGCCTGGATATCCAATGGCTGCGACTCGCTGGACCTCCAGGTCACCGTCCACCCGCACGTCAAAAAGAAGGCTACCACGGCTCCTCGTGGCTATCTCAGCCGCCTTCTCATCAAAGCTTGAAGAGAGCAAGCGGACGCTTTCCACCGCCATCTGGAAAATCACCAAATCCAGTTCATTCACGGCCATATGGGCATTTCCGCGCAACGGGTGGTGATTGCAATGACACATACTGCTTGTTCACAGATGTCGGTCACGAACGATCATTCGTCGGGTTCCGGTTCCGACCAACGGTGTCGCCACCTGATCGTGCTGCGGTTCGAACCTTCCGAACGCGAGCCGAGCGCGCTATGAGGTTGGAGTCTAGGTCTCGGACCCTGCCTCGCGGCCTGCTCATCTTTGGCAGACCCGTTGCAACGCCGCCGCGATGGCGCAAACGCCAGATGACGCTGATCCATCGCTTGATCGTGAACTGAGCTTCTGAACACCATTGGGACAGCAGGGTGGAAGGGCTTGACCAACGCTGCCCCCGTTTTCCAAGAGGACCCGTCCTCGATTGAATCTTTCGAGCCCCGTGCAGCGCGCAGCCAAATGATGACCATCTGGACCCAGCTCGCAGACCGCAAGGCAAAGAGGGAACCTTCCAGGCAGCCAAGCTGCGTCGACGCAAAGAGCGGCCTTTGGAGTTCCCAGAATCGACCCTTCCATAGTTGCGACAGGCAACCACTGCACGAGTGTGGGAGAGCGAATCGCAAGCATTGCGTGAGGTCCTGCGCGTTTTCCCCTCTTGCTATTTGGCACATCGTTTGCGCCGAAGTGGGCGCAGCGTTCGACCGGAGCACTGCATGGGAGAGGGAGGAGCCCCACCCCGATCCGGTCAAGGAGAGAGACGGTGTTGGTTCCAAGAGTTCCCCGCGCGATCTTAGCGCCCCGCAAGCGCCATTTTGCCCGGACCTACGTGCAGGTACTTGCCGCCATAATCCTGGGTGCCGCAATCGGCTATTTCCATTTGGAGACCGGCCACAGCCTGAAGCCGCTCTGCGATGCCTTCGTCGATGTCGTCAAGATAATCACCGTACCTGTCATCTTCCTGACAATGGCGACCGGCATTGCCGGCATGAGCGATCTGCAGAAGGTCGGCCGAGTTGCCGCCAAGGCGATGGTTTATTTCCTTACCTTCTCGACGCTAGCACTCCTTGTCGGGCTGATTGTCGCGAATATCGTTCAGCCTGGCGCCGGCCTCAACATCGATCCGGCCTCGCTCGATGTCGAAGCCGTTAAGGGCTATGTGGCCACGGCTCACGAGCAGTCCGTGACCAGCTTCCTGATGAACATCATCCCGTCAACGATTGCCAGTGCCTTCGCGGAAGGCGACATCCTGCAAGTCTTGTTCCTCTCGGTCCTGTTCCTCTCGATCCTGTTCGGCGCGGTCTGCCGCTACAACGGCCGCTCGCTCTTCTCTCTCGTCCGATACATCAAGGACGAGCTGCTGCTCGCAATGTCCTCCTCAGAGGCCGCGCTGGCCTCGCTCATGGAGAAGATGGAAAAGGCCGGCGCCACGCATTCGGTCGTGGGTCTCATTCCATTCAATCTGGACGGCACGAATATGATGCTCGCCGCCCTTTTCATCGCCCAAGCGACGAAAACTGATCTCCCGATCGGCTGCCGGATCCTCATGCTGTTTGTCGCATTGTTCCCTTCGAACGGAACAACCCGCATTACCGGTGCAGGCCTCGTCACAATGGCTGCAACGCTCTTTCTTGTTCCGGCCGCACCGGTCACCTCCGTGGGGCTTATTCTTGGCGTCGATCAGCTTATGTCCGAATGCCACGCGCTGACGGTTTTTCTCCGCAGCGTAGCGGCAACGCTGGCTGTCACCCGGTCCGGGGCGAGCGGGATAAACGACGATTCGGGGAGCGCCTCACTAGCGGACCGTTCAGCGCTCTGGCGGTGGACGGTCAAGTCGCCCGGCGTGGTGAACACAATTCCCCGTGCGAACGACGCTCAGCTATTGGGGTGGACCCGATGGCGCAAAGCCGTATTTGAGAAACCGCCAGATCGCACCGGCACCTGTGCGCCTGTAGCAACTGCGGGGCACGATCAAAACTGACCCATTTTACACCAAAAAGGCGGCCGTTGCTGCCACGCCGTCCATGGATTGGAGACTCATGTCTAAGCCGACTGCCATCACTGTCGCAGCTCTTCTTTTACTCCTCGCCTTGCTGGCGAGCCAATATAGCGCGAACCTGCACCGGCAGGCGTGGTCGACCGACAGGCAAAAGTGGAGCGGCGCATTCGACAACGATCTCCTTCGCCAATCGCCGGCAACCCGCAAGGCGATGCCGTTCTGGTCATATTCAATGACTACCACAACTGTCCGCATTGCAGACTGGCTGATATCAACTACCAAAAAGCCTTCAAGCATGAGCCCAATCTGAAGCTTGTGATCAAACAGTTCCCGGTCCTGGGACCGGATTCCCAATTCCCAGCCTTCGCCGCACTCGCCTCGAGAAAACAGGGAAAGTTCGACGAATTCCACCGCGCCCTTATGATTTCCCCCAGTTGAAGGGTCACTCTCAAGATCGCAGCGCGTGTAGGCCTTGACGTTGAGCAGCTCAAGCGGGAATGCAAGATCCGGCCATCGCAGATGAAATGCGCGCGTCCGCGCACTCGCGAAAGGTCTGCACTTAGACGGTACGCCCGCGTTGGTGGTCGGCGATATAGTGGTCGCCGACCTTGTGGACATGGCCAGCTTGCAACGCTTGCATCGCCGATGCGCGCTCAAAGCGTGCTGGCTCTCGTGCGGGGCAGCATCTGTAGACCGGCCACGCTGTTGTTGCCGGAGCGTGCCGTTTGTGGCAGCTGGCTTTGCTGTCGCTCCTCGTAATCTTGTTGCGGTCATCCAGCTGCCGTGGGCGCCAACAACAATCCTGAGCGCCCGCGCCTGAAGTCGCTGGCCGGGTGCTCGTGAACCGAGCCCGCTTTTCTTCGGCAAGCTCAGGCGGTCTTGGCCCTGCGGCATCGCCCCCTGGCGCGGGGCAGCCTTCGGCTGCTGACGGTCGCCGGCCTGTCGGCCGGCGTCTTTCTATTGTGGCCTTCCCCCTGGCGCAGGGTGGGCAGCACTCCCTTCTAGGCCCGCCGCGGCGTCCCGCAACCCTTCGCTTGTCGCTTTCGGGTCCTCCACTCCGTTCCGGTCCTGCTGATGCAGTCCGCCTCCGACGGCGGGCCTTTCCGGTCGCTTTTGCCGCCCACCCCGCTTCCGGGGAGGGCGCGCGATTGTAGAGCGGAGGACATCACGATGCGTGCAAACAACAAACGTTGCGGCAGCCGACAGGCTGGCGCAGACAGCGGCGGGCGCACCGGCGCCAGCCTTTATCAGGAAATCACCGACCGCATCATTGCCGAACTGGAGCGCGGCACCGTGCCATGGGTCAAGCCGTGGGGCAGGGCAAGGACAGGCCTCGGCCTGCCGCGGAATGCGGCCACCCAGCGCCGATATTCCGGCATCAATATCCTGATCCTGTGGGGCGCGGTCATCGAGCGCGGTTTCCCCAGCCAGAACTGGCTCACCTTCCGGCAGGCGCTTTCGCTTGGCGGCAATGTCAGGAAGGGCGAGCACGGCACCACCATCGTTCACGCTGACCGCTTTGTTCCCAAGAACGAAAAGCAACGCGCCGACACCGATGGCGACGAACCGCAGGCGGTGCCCTTCCTGAAGCGCTTCACCGTCTTCAATGTCGCGCAGTGCGATAATCTGCCCGAACATCTTTACGCCGCCGGCGAGCCTCTGCCTGAGCGCGAGATGGTCCCGCAGGCCGAGGCGCTCATTCATGCAACCGGCGCTGATTTTCGCGTCGGCGGCGAGCGCGCCTTCTACATGCCCGGCAGCGACACCATACAGGTGCCGCCGCAGCCGGCTTTCTTCCACCAGATCGACTATTACCGGACCTGCTTTCACGAGCTTGGCCACTGGACCGGCCACCCGAGGCGACTCGCGCGCGACCTGTCCGGCTCCTTCGGGTCCAACACCTATGCGCGCGAGGAACTGGTCGCCGAAATCGCATCAGCCTTCATCTGCAGCAGTCTCGGCATCGAGCCGACCGTGCGCCATGCCGACTACATCGGCTCATGGCTGACGGTTTTGCGCGAGGACAACCGCGCCATCTTCCGCGCCGCAAGCCATGCCTCGAAAGCCGCCGATTTCCTGCTTGGCCGCAATGTCGATGTCGAAGGCGAGGCACATGCCGAAACCGCCTATGGGAGCGCGCAATCCTCACACGCGACCGCCTTGCGCCTCTGATGACGCAAAGCCGCGCGCAACCAACTCGACAGTTCTTTTGAGGTTGCCCTAACGCCGATGGCCGGCGTTGGCGTCGATCGTTCATCGGACCGAGGTTCGCAAAAAAAGAGGGCGGCATTGATGCCGCCCTCTCGTTGCGAAAGCTGCCAGAGCTGGATTAGAAATCCATGCCGCCCATGCCGCCCATGCCGCCGCCGCCCATGCCGCCAGGCATGCCGCCGCCAGCCGACTCCTTCTTCGGAGCCTCCGCGATCATGGCTTCGGTGGTGACCAGCAGG
>NZ_RZRO01000088.1:0-27077 GCF_003997975.1 Mesorhizobium sp. M7A.F.Ca.US.005.03.1.1 | reverse complement strand
TTGGGGCACAGCGACAGCTCCTGGAAGACGCAGCGTATGCCGAGCTGCTGCGCGCGCGACACCGAGTAGTTGTCCTCGGTGTCGCCATGCACGCCGATCTGCCCGCTGTCGGGCACCAGCGTGCCCGCCACCATGTGCATCAGCGTCGATTTGCCGGCGCCATTGTGGCCGACGAGCCCGACGCATTCGCCGGGTCCGACGTGAAAATCCACGCCACCCAGCGCGCGAACGGCGCCGAAATGCTTTTCGGCGCCGTTCAGTCTGATGATGTCAGCGTTACCCCTGGGCATGCTCAACGATACTCGCTTGGCGATACGGACGGCAACGCTTGGCCGACATTCACTTGATGTTGGCTTTGATGGCCGCGATCGCGTCTTCCTGCGTGTATTCGTGGCTGGCGACGCCGCCCTTGGGGATCTTTGGCAGCTCGGCCTCGAAATCGTCCTGGGTGAAGGCCAGATACGGCACCAGCAGGTCATGCGGGATGTCGGTGCGGCCGTCGAGCACCTGCTGCGCCACCCAGAAGGCGAGCGACGACACGCCGGGCGCGATCGACGCCGACCATGTCTGGTAGCCGTCCTTCTCCTTCTGTTCCTTCCACCACTGCAACTCGTCCTGGCGGTTGCCCATGATGATGGTCGGGCGCGGCTTGCCGGCGGCGGCGAAGGCCTGTGCGGCGCCGTAACCGTCGCCGCCCTGGTCAACGACGCCGACGATGTCGGGCAGCGACGGCAGGATGGTCGCCACCGCCTTCTGCGCCGTCGTCTGGTCCCAGTCGCCGGTCACCGAACCGACGATCTTGAACTCGGGATGGGCGGCGACGCCTTCGAGGATGCCGGCATGGATGGCATCGTCGATCGAGGTGCCGGCAAGGCCGCGGATTTCAAGCAGATTGCCGCCCTTGGGCTGGAACTTGGCCATCTGCTCGACTTCCTGCTTGCCCATGTCCTTGAAGTCGACGACGACACGGTAGGCGCAAGGCTCGGTCACGGTGCCGTCGAAGGAGACGACGGTGATGCCGGCATCGCAGGCCTGCTTGATGGCGCCGTTGAGCGCATCCGGCGAGGCAGCGTTGATGACGATCGCGTCATAGCCCTGCAGGATCAGGTTCTGCACCTGCGCCGCTTGCGTCGGCACCTCCTTGTCGGCGGTGGTGAAGATGTCGGCCGCGCCGACCACCTTGTCGGCGACCGCCTTCTTGGTGACGATGCCATAGCTGTCGAGCATCGCCTGCCGCCAGGAATTGCCGGCATAATTGTTGGAAAAAGCAATCTTCTTGCCACTGGTGTCGGCCAGCGCCGTGCCCGAAGCGAGCATTGCCGCCAGAGCGCCCAGAACGAACAGTTTCTTCATGTCGTTATCCTCCCAGATGTGTTGACTGCTGTATTCCCACCGGCTTTGACCCCGGCCTCACTCCCAACTCTGATTTGAGCACGGATTGTCGCGAGCTCAAAACAGTCTCAATCCCGGCACGCGCACCCTGAGCCGGTACAGCGACGTCGACGCGGCAATGTAGAGGCTTTGCAAATCGTCGTCGCCGAAGGTGAAATTCGCGCAATCTTCAGGCGTCCGGATGACGCCAAGAATGGTGCCCGACGCGTCGAAAATGTGGATGCCGCCGGGTCCGGTGCAGTAAAGATTGCCGCGGCTGTCGATCTTCATGCCGTCGGGCGCTCCCGGCCCCTCGCCCTCGGTTACTGCCCACACCGCGCCGCCATTGAGGTCGCCATTGGCTTCGACGCCGAACACCCTGATGTGCCCGCGTTCGGTGTCGTTGATGAACAGCCGCGACTCGTCCAGCGAAAAGCACAGCCCGTTCGGCTGCCCGAAATCGTCGGCCAGCAATGTCAGCCGGGCGCCGCCGCCATCGATGCGGTAGACGCCCTGGAACGGCAGCTCCTGCGGGCGTGGCACGCCATAGAACTCCCTCCGGCCATAGCCCGGATCGGTGAAGTAGATCGATCCGCCGGTGGCAACGACGATATCGTTCGGACTGTTGAGCTGCTTGCCCTGATGGTGCGTGGCCAGCACTGTTGCGCTGCCGTTGGGCTCGGCGCGGGTCACGCGGCTCGTTGCGTGCTCGCAGGTGACCAGCCGCCCCTGGCGGTCCAGCGTGTTGCCATTGGCCTTGTGGCTCGGCTCGCGGAACAGCTCGATCTCGCCCTCGGCACTGCGGCGATACATCCGGCTTTCCGGAATGTCGGAGAAGACCAGCCATTTCTCATAGGGATGCCAGACCGGTCCTTCGAGGAAGCCGAAGCCGCTCGCCAGCGTTTCGATCGGCGCATCGCCGACGACATCGTCGAAGCCGGAATGGCGCGCACGCGCCGGCACCGACATCATCGGCTCCCGGCGCGAACAGCCGTGCTACTCCGCATGGTGACGAATGGCATGAGCGCTTCCCGATACAGTCTTCTTGTTGGGGCAGAGCGTAGGCGCGGTCCCGACGAGCCGATACGGGTCAAAGCGCACGGGCGACTGTGCATTTGCACAGTCGCCCGTGCCTATCGAGCGTAGAATACCGGCGACGTCAGATCAGGGCCGGCGAACACTCCGCAAAAGCGCGGTCAAGGTTGCGCTCGCGCACGCCACCGCCACGAGCACGACAACGCCGGCAGAGTTGGATTTTTGCCCTGTGCGAAATGAGTCGTGCTGCGCGGGCAAAGGGCCGTGAACCAACCTCTTCAGATCGGACCGGCTGCCGTGGCGAACGGAATAGGCGCGCGTGAACTCGGCGCCGAGGAGGAAAATCTCCGACGAGTAGTAAACCCAGAGCAATATCACGAGCAGTCCGCCGGCGGCGCCATACGACGACGCAATCGCGCTGGTGCCGATATACCAGCCGATAAGCGATTTTCCCAATGTGAACAGGGCCGCGGTCCCGACAGCGCCGATTGCCACATCGCGCCATTCCAGGGTTCGATCGGGCAAAACCTTGTAAATGGCGGCAAACATCACGGCGATAAGCGCAAACGAAACGACGCCGTTAATCCCGCTGAGTATGATCGTTCCAAACGGCAGGTGGGCGTTGATGAAAGCGCCCAGTGCCGAAATCGCAGCGCTTGCGATGAGAGAGACCAGCAACAGGAACCCGAGTGCGGCCACCAACCCCAGACTGGCGGCCCGCGCCCTCACCAGACGCGACAGGGAATTGCCTTGCGGTTCGATCTTCCAGATTGTGTTCAACAACTGCTGCATTTCGCCGAAGACGCCAGACGCGGCCACCAGCAAGGTGACCAGCCCTATGATCGCGGCCCAGGTGCCGTACAGCCTGCCGGATGCACTTTCCAGCGCAGTCTTGAGGAGATCGGCGCTTTCCGGTCCCATCAGCCCTGATATCTGCGCGGACAAGGCCAATTGTGCGGCATCGTGGCCGAAGACGAGACCAGCAATCGCAACCACGATCAGCAAGATCGGCGCCAGCGAGGTGGCGGCATAAAAGGCCATCGCCGCACCATGGCTGAGCGCATTGTCGTCGATGAAACCGACGACGCTTTCGCGCACCAAGTGCCATGAATCTGCAAATGAGGGTCGCACTTCGGATCCGCAGGCGTTGAGTTGGCGTTCACTAGCAATGCGCCGGACCTTCTGATGTTCCGGCTTGTGGCCGCCGCTGTTTCAGTGCTCCGCCAGCCAGGCGTCGAGCCGGTCCTGTTCGCGGCGCAGTGCGTCGATGTTGATCAGGCCACGCGCCATGGCGAGATAGATCGCCCGCGTCCGCGAGTTGAACACGGAAGCATCGCCGGTGCCGTCCTCCGCCGGCACGATGCCGAGCTTGTCGTAGCAGTGCTTGATGCGGCTCTGCGCACCACGGATCGACAGGCCGCGCCGTGCCGCGATCGCCCGGTCGGTCAGGCCGAGCGCGATATCGATCAGGCTTTCATATTCGCCGTCGGTGATGCCCTCGAACTTGTCCTGAACGCGATGCTGGATGCCGCGGATCTCGCGGTCGATGATGCAGTGGCCTTCGCGGAAAACCCCGCGCAGGGCGGACCGCATGCCTTCCTCCGTCGCCGATTTCAGCACATAGCCGTAGACAGAGCCGGGAGGGACGATGCGCGCCACGCCGCGCACATAGGCTTCGTCGGCAAAATTCGACCAGAACAGGATGTGCGTGCCGGCGCGGCGGTTCCAGATCGCCCTGGCAACTTCGATTCCCGTCGCCTTCGGCATCTGCAAATCGAGCACGACATGCAGTGGCTCGCGCTCAGTCGCCAGGTTGATGGCGTCCTCGCCGTCACTCGCTTCGATCACCTCGACGTCACCGGGCCACAATTGCTCCACCGTTCGCCGCGCGAAGCTACGGTGCAGCCCGTCATTCTCGGCGATCATCACAAGCATCACATGGCCTCCGATACGGCGAGTTCGCCAGGCATTGTTGCAGCCGCCGCCAGTTCCCGTGATGGCTGGCGGTCGATCTCGACGACGACACGGGTGCCGCCGTTCTTGCGGCCGGCCTGGCCGATGCGCAGCCGCGCCCCGATAAGGGCTGCCCGCGTGTGCATATGGCCGATGCCGCCATACGCGGCCGGGTCAACGGCGCCGCAGCCCTGGCCGTCATCCGTGACGATCACCCGCAGCACGCTCGCGGTCGACGCCAGCAGCACGTCGATGCGGTGCGGCGCGGCATGGCGAACGGCATTGTTGATCGCTTCCTGCACGATCCGGTAGAGCGCGGTCCGCACTGGCTCCGACAGGCTGTCGGCGCCGCCGTCGCTGGTGTCGGCGATGCGCACGGCGATCGGCGGCTTGGCCCTGGCGACGCTGCGGTTGAGATGCGCCTCGACCGCATCGCGCAGGCCGAACAGTTCAAGCACGCTCGGCCGCATGTCGTCGACGATGTGGCGCAGTTCCGTCAGGCAGCCGGCGACCTCCTTCTCGAGATCGGCAAGCTGTGCTGCCCGCGCCACGCCCTGGCCGCGAAGTGCCGAGAGCTGGCGCGCGATCCGGGCGAGATCGGCAAGCGTCTGGTCGTGCAGGTCCATGGCCATGCGCCGGCGTTCGCGCTCCATGCCTTCGGTCAATTGCGAGGCGCCGACGCGCAGCAGCTCGACGCGATTTCGCGCCTCGCTCTCGGCCAGCATAGCGCGGCGCGCCTCCTCGGTCTGGATCAGCGCGAAGATGTAGGGCGCGATCAGGTCGGCGCATTGTTGCGCGACCGCGACATCGGCAAGCGTGTAGCAGTCGACCTCGTGCCGGCTGATGTTGAGCGCGCCGATGATGCCGCCGCGCGCCCTGAGCGGCACGACGATGCGGCTGCGCAGCCTGGCGGCGAAGATCGGACCATCGATAGCGGTGGCGAAATGGAACCGCTCGTCGCTCAGCGCGTCGTCGGCGAGCAGATAGGGGACTTCGCCCCACAGCACCGAGCGGATCGGGCTGACTTCGGTCGGCAGCGGATGCTGGGCAAGCTCGCTCCAGCTGGTGTGGAAGCCGGCTTCGTAACAGGCGTGCCGGCGCCCATCATGCGACAGCACCGCCAGATCCATGTGGTCGTGCGGGATGAGCGAACCGATCTCGATGGCTGTCGCGCGGAACGCCGTGCCGGGATCGATATGGCCGGCAAGCGCCCGCGATATCGCCAGCAGCCGGTCGATCAGGACCAGGGACACTTCCGCCATTGCTTTCACGATCCTCCCGTGCCGGGAAATAGTGGACGCATGCCGCCGCCGCTGTCAACGACGGTGCCTTTGGTCATAGGAATTTTTTCTTGACTCGGTGACCTCAGCTATGGTACATTTTCGTCTATGGTGCTGATTTGCGCCGGTGACCCGCCGCACTGGCGGGTTTTTCATTTGCTGCTCCGTCAGCGCAGGCGAAAGCTCCGAAGAAACCCGTTAGCCCTAGTTCGTTGCCCTGCCGTCGGCCCGCCGATCAACTTGCGGTGCAATGATTGTAAAGGGTTCGCGTCATGGTCTAGGGAGGAGGCCAGGAGACTGAAACAGAATGCCAGTGACGCAAAACGTTGCTCCGGGCGCCCCGGGAATTCCGGCGCGCTGGACGTCAAGCGCCAAGAGCGGCGTCGGAACGTCGCTTTCGCCGGCCGGCCGGATCTGGTTCACGATCAGCCACGGCATCCTCAACGAAATCTACTATTCGCGCGTCGACAGTGCCTGCACCCGCGACCTCGGCCTGATCGTCACCGCCGCCGCCGGCTATTTCTCGGAAGAGAAGCGCGCTGCCACGCACAGCATCGAACCGTTCGAGGACGGCGTACCCGCCTACCGGCTGGTCAACACGGCGAACGACGGCGCCTGGCGGATCGAAAAGCGCATCCTCGCCGATCCGGCGCGCCCGGCGCTGCTGCAGGAAATCACCTTCACGGCGCTGAGGGGCGTCGCTGACGATTATCGCGTCTACGCGCTTCTGGCGCCGCATCTGGTCAATGCCGGCATGGGCAACACCGCCTGGGTCGGCGAACACGAGGGAAAGCCCGTGCTGTTCGCCTCGGGGCGCGGCTCCTGCCTGGCGCTGGCCTCGTCGCTGCCCTGGCGGACCGGTTCGGCCGGCTATGTCGGTTTTTCCGACGGTTGGCAGCAACTGCACAACACAGGTGAGCTCGATGCTGCGTACCAGCGGGCCGAGGACGGCAATGTCGCGCTGACCGGCGAGATCGGCTTTTCCGCGGCCAGGACCAAGGCTTTGCTGGCGCTGGGATTTGGCGCGACGCCCGAGGAGGCTGCGGAACATGCTTTCGCCAGCCTGAAGCAGGGTTTTGAACCCGCGGCGAACTCCTACCTCCAGAACTGGCGCAACTGGCAAAAGGGCCTGCTGCCGCTCGACCGGCACGCGGTGCCCGGGATCAACTTCTATCGCGTCTCGACGGCGGTACTGGCGACGCACCGGTCGATCGCCACACCGGGCGCCGCGGTCGCCAGCCTGTCGATCCCGTGGGGCTTCGACAAGGGCGACGACGACCTCGGCGGCTACCATCTGGTCTGGCCGCGCGATCTGGTCGAGACGGCCGGCGGCTTTCTTGCTGCCGGCGACGCCGCCTCGGCGTTGCAAATCCTCGACTATCTCGGCTCCATCCAGCAGCCGGATGGCCACTGGCCGCAGAACGCCTGGCTCGACGGATCGGCCTATTGGCCCGGCATCCAGATGGACGAATGCGCCTTTCCGCTGCTGCTGGCCGAAGCTTTGCACCGCGCCGGCCATTTGCCGCACGCCAAGCTCGCAGTCTTTCTGCCGATGATCGAGCGCGCCGCCGGCTTCGTCGTGCGCAACGGGCCGGTCACCGGCGAGGACCGCTGGGAAGAGGATGCCGGCTACAGCCCGTTCACGCTCGCCGTCGAAATCGCCGCACTGCTTGCCGCAGCCGACCTGCTCGACGCCTGTGGCAAGCCGGACGCGGCGACCTATCTGCGCGAGACATCAGACGTCTGGAACGACCAGGTCGAGCGCTGGACCTACGTCACCGGCACGGCGATCTGCGGTCAAGTCGGCGTCGAAGGCTACTATGTCCGCATAGCACCACCCGACAGCGCCGAGGCCGGTTCGCCGAAGGACGGCTATGTCCCGATCAAGAACCGGCCACCCGGCGACACCAACCGGCCGGCCGAGCAAATCGTCAGTCCGGATGCGCTTGCACTTGTCCGCTTCGGCCTGCGGGCGGCCGACGACCCGCGCATGACAGACACGGTCAAGGTCATCGACGCGCAATTGCGCTGCGATCTGCCGCAAGGGCCGCTCTGGTATCGCTACAACGGCGACGGCTATGGCGAGCATGAAGATGGCGCACCTTTCGACGGCACCGGCCAGGGTCGCCCCTGGCCGCTGCTGGCCGGCGAACGCGCCCACTATGAGCTGGCGGCCGGGCGTAGGGAAAAGGCAGCCAGCCTGCTGGCAGCGCTGGAAGGCTCGGCCGGACCGGGCGGCCTGTTGCCGGAGCAGGTCTGGGACGGCGCCGATATGCCGGAGCGCGAACTGCTGCACGGCCGCCCCTCGGGCAGCGCCATGCCGCTGGTCTGGGCGCATTCGGAGCATATCAAGCTGTTGCGCTCGCTGCGCGACGGCGCGGTCTTCGACATGCCGCCGCAAGGCGTCAAGCGGTATATCGAGGCCAAGACAGTGTCGCCGTTCCGGACATGGCGGTTCAACAACAAGATCCGCACGGTCCCGGCCGGCAAGACACTGCGCGTCGAACTGTTGGCTCCGGCTACAGTCCATTGGAGCACCGACAACTGGGCGACCGCCCACGACAGCCAGACGGTGGAGAACGATTTCGGCATCCATCTTGCCGATCTGGCCGTCTCTGGCCTTCCCAAGGGAAGCACGCTGACCTTCACTTTTTTCTGGCCCGGGGCCGGCGATTGGGAGAATGTCGACTTCTCCGTCATCTCAGGCGACCAGGACAGCCAGCAGACCTTCCCTCGATAACCCCGCAAATCTCCTAGAAAACAGGGACGAAACCATGCAGATCGGAATGATGGGACTGGGCCGGATGGGCGCCAACATGGTCCGGCGCCTGATGCGCGACGGCCACGAATGCGTCGTCTACGACATCAACCCGGCCAGCGTCGCGGCCCTGGTGACCGACGGCGCGTCAGGGGCGGCCTCGATGGAAGAATTCATCGGCAAGCTGGCCAAGCCGCGCTGTGTGTGGCTGATGCTGCCGGCGGCGATCACCGGCAGGATCATCGACCAGGTGGCGGCCCTGATGGAGCCCGGCGACATCGTCGTCGACGGCGGCAATTCCTATTATCACGACGCCGTCGACCAGGCCGCGAAACTGGCCGGCAAGGGCATCCATCTTGTCGATGTCGGCACCAGCGGCGGCGTCTGGGGCCTGGAGCGTGGCTACTGCCTGATGATCGGCGGTCCCGACGTGGCGGTGCAGCACCTCGATTCGATCTTCGCCACGCTGGCGCCGGGCGCCGATGCCGGCTCCAATCCGTCCAGGGATGCCGGGACCGCGCCCTTCGGCTATCTGCATTGCGGACCGAGCGGCGCCGGCCACTTCGTCAAGATGGTGCACAACGGCATCGAATATGGCGTCATGGCCGCCTATGCCGAAGGCATGAACATCCTGAAATCGGCCAATGCAGGCAAGCGGCAACGGACGGCGGACGCCGAGACCAGCCCGCTGGAAAACCCGCAATACTACCAGTTCGACATCGACCTCCCCCAGGTGGCCGAGGTCTGGCGGCATGGCAGCGTTATCGGCTCCTGGCTGCTCGACCTGACGGCCGGCGCCTTGAAGAGCGATCCGGGCCTGGTGAATTTCGGCGGCCGCGTTTCGGATTCCGGCGAAGGCCGCTGGACGCTGAAGGCGGCCATCGACACCGGCGTGCCGGCTCCGGTGCTGTCCTCGGCGCTGTTCGACCGCTTCTCCTCGCAGGGCGAATCCGAATTCGCCGACAAGCTGCTCTCCGCCATGCGCTATGCCTTTGGCGGCCATGTTGAGAAGCCGAAGGCCGGCAAGTGAGGACAGCGGGGGAGACACGCGCATGAGCCAGGAACGGTCCGACACGCTGGTGCTCTTCGGGGCCACCGGCGACCTCGCCCACAAGAAGATATTTCCAGCCCTTTACCAGATGGTCGCCAAGGGCACGCTTACCGAACCGGTGATCGGCGTCGCCTTCGATGCCTGGGACCTCAAGCAATTGCAGGCGCGCGCGCGTGACGGCATCGTCAATGCGCTCGGCAAGATCGACGAAAAAGCCTTCGCCAAATTCGCCTCGCTGCTGCGCTACGTCAGCGGCGACTACCGTGACGGAGCGACGTTCGAGAAACTGAAGAGCGCGCTCGGCACCGCACAGCGACCGCTGCATTACATGGCGGTGCCGCCGACCATGTTCGAGACCGTCGTCCAGGGGCTGGAGCAGTCGGGCACGGCGCATGGCGCGCGGCTGATGGTGGAAAAGCCCTTCGGTCACGATCTGCAATCGGCGCGCTGGCTGAACCGGGTCCTGCATCTGGTGTTCGACGAGCAGTCGATCTTCCGCATCGACCACTACCTGGGCAAGGAAGCGATCCAGAACCTGCTCTATTTCCGCTTCGCCAATTCCTTCCTCGAGCCGATCTGGAACCGCAACTACGTCGAGAGCGTGCAGATCACCATGGCCGAGGATTTCGGCGTCGAGGGACGTGGCCGCTTCTATGACGATGTCGGCTGCATCAGGGACGTCATCGAGAACCATCTGCTCAACATCCTGTTGCTGCTTGCCATGGAGCCGCCTGTCGGCCGCTCCGCCGACGATCTGATCGACGAGAAGGTGCAGGTGCTGCGCGCGATCAGGACGCTGACCAAAGACGATGTCGTGCGCGGCCAGTTCACCGGCTATCTCACTGAACCCGGCGTCGCGCCGAACTCGCCCGTCGAGACCTTCGCGGCGGTGCGTTTCTTCGTCGACACCTGGCGCTGGCAGGACGTGCCGTTTTTCATCCGCGCCGGCAAGAACATGCCGGTGCATGTCACCGAAGTGGTGGTGCGGCTGAAGCGGCCACCGCTCGATGTCTTCGATCCGATCAAGCCCGCCGACCAGAACTACGTCCGCTTCCGCATCGACCCACAGGTGGTGATCGCCATCGGAGCACAGCGCAAGGCGCCGGGCGACGACATGATCGGCGAGCAGGTCGAACTGACGGCGCTCGACGACTCGAAGGGCGACATGCCGCCCTATGAACGCTTGATAGGCGACGCCATGAACGGCAACGGCCAGCTGTTCACCCGCCAGGACGCCAGCGAACTGGCCTGGCGCATCGTCGGCCCGGTGCTTGGCGACACCACGCCGCCGCACCTCTACGAGCCGCTCACATGGGGACCGGCGGACGTCATGGCCGGGTTCGGGCCACCCAATGGCTGGATCGATCCGGTGAAGTGAGAGGAACCACGCGATGGCCAAGGCAGTGAAGCAACCAGCATCGGGCACCGAGACGCCGGATGCTGAAAAGATCGTGCTCACGATCGACATCGGCGGCTCGCACGTCAAGATCCTCACCAGCGCCGGCGGCGCGGAGCGCCGCGCCGATTCGGGGCCGGGGCTGACGCCGCAACAGATGATCGATACCGTGAAGAAGCTCGCCGAAGGCCTGTCCTACGACGTCGTCTCGATGGGCTATCCCGGTCCGGTCAACCACAACAGGCCGCTCGCCGACCCCGCCAATCTCGGCAGGGGCTGGGCTGGTTTCGACTTTGCGGGCGCGTTCGGCAAACCGGTGAAAGTGGTCAATGACGCGCTGATGCAGGCCATCGGCAGCTACGAGGGCGGGCGCATGCTGTTCCTCGGGCTCGGCACCGGGCTCGGTGCGGCGATGATTGCCGACAACGTCGCCCAACCGATGGAACTCGCGCATCTGCCCTACAAGAAGGGCAAGAGCTTCGAGGATTATGTCGGCGAACGCGGCCTGGAAAAGCGCGGCAAGAAGAAATGGCGCAAATACGTCTTCGACGTCGTCGACCGGCTCCGTGCCGCCATGCAGCCTGACTATGTCGTCATTGGTGGCGGCAACGTCGACAAGCTCGATGAATTGCCCGCCGACTCCAGGCGCGGCGACAACACACGCGCCTTCGAAGGCGGGTTTCGTTTGTGGCGCGACAAGGCGCTGATAGTCTGATACTGTTATTGTTTAATATAGTTGTTCAAAATAACGTGTGACCTGCCATCAAGTCGTTGCAATACGCAGATTTGCCGACTAGGAATTCCGCGCTACAACAACGCCAATTCGTCCCGTGGACGCACGAAGGACGCCATAGCATTTTGATTTCGCGCATGATCCTTTCCGGAAGTCGAATCCGATTTTCAGGTCATTCGCTGTAGACGGAGAAATAGAGTGACCGACGATAGCAACAGTGCCCGTAAAGACATCGATCTGCTCGAGCTGACCGCCCACATCGTGTCCGCTTACGTCGAGAAGAACCGCTTGCCTGCCTCCGGCCTGGCCGACCTCATCGCCAGCGTCAGCGCCTCGATAAGCGGGCTCGGCAAGCCTGCGGTCCCGGTGGCTGCCCCGCTGGTCCCGGCGGTCAATCCCAAGAAGTCGGTGACGCCCGATTTCATCATCTGCCTCGAAGACGGCAAGAAGTTCAAATCGCTGAAGCGTCACATCGGTGTGCATTTCGGCCTGACGCCGGACGCCTATCGCGCCAAATGGGGCTTGCCGTCGGACTATCCGATGGTCGCTCCCAACTACGCGGCCTCGCGTTCGCTGCTGGCGAAGTCGATCGGCCTCGGCCGCAAGGCCGCCCCCGTCAAGGCGCCCGCCAAGGGCAGGAAGGCCAAGGCCTCGGCCTGAACATTCAGTCCTGAGCCAACAGTTAGGACGACTGGAACAGAAGCCTGCCGGCGAATCCGCCTTGGCAGGCTTCATGTTCTTATGGCTTGGATGGACCGGACGGGTTCCTAGAGCAATTCCAGGAAAAGTGTGAAACGGTTTTCCGTCCGGAATTGCGTAAAAACAAGGAGTTAGAGCGGGTCGCCGTTTCCGTGAAACGGTGAACTGCTCTTGGGGAGTGAGCCATGAACTACACCAGGATGGTGATCGAGAAAGAGGCGCCGGAAGAATACGGCTACGACCGTATCCGCTTCAATCTTTCCGAAAGCTCGATCGCCGACCAGAAGCTCTCCGACATCGGCCTGTCGCTGCCCGATCTCACGCTTTTCTATGGCGAGCATCGCGGCGACAAGCAGTTGCGTGCACTGATATCGGCGCAGGATGCCGGCATTTCGCCGGATGATGTCCTGGTCACCGCCGGTGCCGCCGGCGCGCTGTTCATCATCTCGACCTCGCTTTTGTCGGCCAACGACCATCTCGTCGTCATCCGGCCCAACTACGCCACCAACATCGAAACCCCAAGGGCGATCGGCTGCGCCATCAGCTTTGTCGACCTGGCCTTCGAGGAAGGCTTCGCCATCGACGTCGAACGCGTCAAGGCCGCGATTCGGCCGGACACGAAGCTGATCAGCGTCACCTGCCCGCACAACCCGACCGGCACGATGATGAGCCGAGCCGAGCTCGATGCGCTGGTGGCGCTTGCCGAAAGCAGCGACTGCCATCTGCTGGTCGACGAGACCTATCGCGACCTCTCCTACGGCAGGCGGCTGCCGACGGCTGCCTCACTGAGCCCGAAGGCGATCAGCGTCTCGTCATTGTCCAAGGCCTTCGGCATTCCCGGCATCCGCATCGGCTGGCTGATCACCAGGGATGCGGTGCTTCAGGAAAAATTCCTCGCCGCAAAGGAGCAGATTGGCATCTGCGGCAGCGTCATCGACGAAGGCATTGCCCGCGGCATGCTCGAGCGCCGGGACGCCTTCCTGGCGACACTGCTGCCCGAAATGGCCAAGCGCCGCGACATCGTCCAGGCCTGGATCGACCGCGAACCGCTGGTCGACTGGATCAGGCCCGAAGGCGGTGTCGTAGGCTTCCCGCGCCTCGATGTCGAACCCGGCTTCGACCTCGACCGGTTCTATGCGAACCTGCTGGAGAACCATGGAACCTATGTCGGACCCGGCCACTGGTTCGAGATGGAAAAACGCTTCTTCCGCGTCGGCTTCGGCTGGCCGACGGAAGCCGAATTGCGCGGCGGCCTCGACGCCATCTCCGTCGCGCTGCGGCAGTAACTTCCGCGTGCCGGCGATGGAACGGGCTGAAAATTCCTTGATCCAGCACTGATTTTGACGCATATCCGCGGCGAACTGAGCTAAAAGTTCCGCCAGCCGGACCAGCGCCCATCGTGGAAGTGCCCCGCCAGCTGACGCCACTGCAAAGGGGCCTCTTAAATCATGACCGCCGAACAGATATCACCGGACCAGCGCTATGCCGCGTTCCGCCACCGCTCCTTCCTGAGTTATTGGGCGGCGCGTTTCCTCACCACATTCGCCACCATGATCGTGTCCGTCGCGGTCGGCTGGCAGATGTACGATTTGACCCGCGACCCGCTCGATCTCGGCCTGGTCGGCATCGTCCAATTCCTGCCGTCGCTGCTTCTGGTGCTGGTCACCGGTGTCGTCGCCGACCGCTTCGGCCGCCGCCTGATCATGGCGCTGGCGGTCGTGGTGGAGGCGATGTGCGCGCTGGCGCTGCTGTTCCTGGCGCTGCGCGGCATCAGCGGGCCGCTGCCGATCTTCTGCGTGCTTGCCATGTTCGGCGTCGCCCGCGCCTTCTTCGGTCCGGCCTCGGCCTCGCTGTTCGCCAATCTGGTGCCGCCTCAGGATTTCGCCAACGCCATCGCCTGGAATTCATCGGCCTGGCAGACGGCGACCATCGTCGGACCCGTCGCCGGCGGCCTGCTCTACGGCGTGTCGCCGGAAGCGGCCTACGGAACCGCCGCTGTCCTGATGCTTGTGTCCGGGCTGCTGATCTTCACCATCCCGAAGCCGTCGCAGCGCACCGAGTCGGACAAGCCGACGATGCAGCACCTGCTCGGCGGGTTCAGCTACATCTGGAGCGAGAAGATCGTGCTCGGCGCCATCTCGCTCGATCTGTTCGCCGTGCTCCTGTCCGGCGCCTCGGCGCTGCTGCCGGTCTATGCGCGCGACATCCTCCAGCTCGGCCCGTGGGGCCTCGGCCTGCTGCGCTCGGCGCCCAGCATCGGCGCCATTTGCGTCGCCATCTGGCTGGCCGGGCATCCACTTCGCAACCACGCGGGCATGATCATGCTGGCCGCCGCAGCCTCGTTCGGCGCCTTCACCGTGGTTTTCGGCCTGTCGACCATCACCTGGCTGTCGATCGTGGCATTGGTCTTCCTTGGCGCCACCGATATGTTCAGCGTCTACATCAGGGAGACGCTGATCCAGCTGTGGACGCCCGACGAGGTGCGCGGCCGCGTCAACGCCGTTAACCAGGTCTTTGTCGGCGCCTCCAACGAGGTCGGCGAATTCCGCGCCGGCACGATGGCCGCACTGATCGGCACGGTGCCGGCCGTGGTGATCGGCGGCATCGGCGCCATCGCCGTCGCGGGCCTGTGGGTGGTGCTGTTTCCGCAACTGCGCAAGGTGCGCCACCTCAACGGGCGCAACTGATCTTCCCACGGTTGACAGCCGACGTGCCTAGCCCATGCCACAGGAGCTCTCATGATCACTTGCTACCTGAAATACGTCATCGACCCCTACAAGCTTGCCGAGTTCGAAGATTATGGTCGTCGCTGGATAGCTCTGGTCAACCGCCTCGGCGGAAACCATCACGGCTATTTCCTTCCAAGCGAAGGGGCGAGCAACATCGCCTATGCCATGTTCAGCTTCCCGAGCCTTGCCGACTACGAGGACTATCGCAAACGGATGGCTGCCGACCCGGAATGCCAGGAAGTGTTCGAAATGGAAAAACGCAATCGCAGCATTCTCAGCTACGAGCGCAGCTTCCTGCGGCCGGTGCTCGAACCTTAATGCATGTCGCCCAAAAGTGGCCCCGGTTTTGGGAGAACGACATGCATGAAGACAAAGACCTAAAGCGGGTCGCCTGAAATCCGTTCAGACGACGGTTCAGCTATCTGCTCGGCTTGCCGAAGATCATCCGCAAAAACTCGTCCAGCCAGCGCTTGAGATGCATGTCCCAGATCAGCCGGCCGCCGAGATGATCGCGGCCGGGCTGGGCACCGGGCAATTCGAAGCGATGCGCGCCGCGCACCACCCAGCGCTGCATCATCACCCTGGTCAGTTCGCCATGGAACTGGATGCCCCAGGCATTGTCGCCGTAGCGGAAGGCCTGGTTGGGATAGGTTTCGGCCGTCGCCAGCAGCGTCGCGTCCCTGGGCAGCGAAAAACCCTCGCGGTGGAACTGGTAGACCATCTCCGGCCAGTGCATCAGTTGCTTGCCGGCTTCGGTCGCCTTCAGGGGATACCAGCCAACCTCGACCAGCCCTTCACCATGACCCTCGACCTTGCCGCCGAGACAGTTGACCAGCATCTGCGCGCCGAGACAGATGCCGAGACATGGCCGGTTCTCCCTCAGCGGTATTTCCAGCCAGTTGGTCTCGCGGCGGACGAACTCGTCGTCGTCATTGGCGCTCATCGGGCCGCCGAACACCACCGTGCCGGCGTGGTCGTCCAGTGTTTCGGGCAAGGCGTCGCCAAGCGGCGGCCGGCGGATGTCGAGATCGAAACCTTCTTCCAGCAACATATGGCCGACACGCCCCGGGCTCGAACTCTCCTGATGCAGCACGATCAGGATCTTTGGCTTCGAACTCGTTTGGCGTGGCATGGGAAGGCGAAGATCCTATTCGTCGCTCGATGTTCCGGTGGCGCCGGGCGCGTGCGCCGCCGCCTTGCGGCGCGCCTCGACGCGATCGTGGCGTTCGACGCCGATCAGCTCGGCGACGCGCCAGACGGTGTTGTCCTCGAGCTCGTGCAACTCGCCGTCGGCATAGACGATTTCCCACATCAGGCCGATGAAGGCCTTGCGCGCATCGGCATCGAGATGGCGCTTCAGGACGCTGGTGAAGGCATAGAGATCGATCGCCTCGTTGTCGGCCCGCTCGCCGGCAGCGGCCAACGCTTCGAGTTCGGCGCCGCTGATCGAGTAGCTCTCGGCCAGCACCGCCTTGAACCGCTCCCACTCGACATCCTGGCGCACGCCATCGGCGTTCATCACATGGTAGAGCAGCGCCGAGGCGGCGACACGCGGATCGTCCGTGCTGGCATGCGTGCCGGCACCGGCCGGCAAATCCCTGAGAAACGACAGAACGCGTTCAAACATAGATCCATACCCCAACGGCCTGACGGCCTGCCCAACTCAAAACAACCGAAACCGGCGCGGCGATTTCTCCGCTTCCTCGTCCGGATCGACGCCGGGATCGTCCGGCAGCCGCGCAAGCTCCTCGGCCGGCTCGACGCCTTCGGCATCGCTCGGCACCGCGGCGAAGGCCGCTGCCGTGATTGGCCTGACATGATCTTCTTCGCGACTTTCAGCTTGCTTGCCCGCCGACGTCTCGCCACCGGCGTCGTCGATCACTTCGATCGGCCTTTTTTCGCTCGTCGGCTTTGCCAATGCTTCAATAACCGGTGCCGCACCCGCTGGCGCGTCATCATGGCTGTCGATCAACTGGCCAAGACGCTCCATCGGCGCGCGCCACTCGAAGGCGTCGAGCCGGCCGGTGATCGGCGATACCGGAGCCCAGCGTTCCGATACCACGCCGTCTGCGACCCAGGCCGGATCGCGCGGCGCCCGCAGCGCCCTGGACAACAGCTGCCGAACTTTGCCCTGATCGCCGGTCTCGGCCTCCTCGATGTCGGCGAGCAGCAGATAGGCGCCCTCGCGACGGTCCATCCGGATCGCCGCCTCGGCCTCGCGGCGGGCGGTCGCGAAATCCTGCGCGTCGAGCGCGGCGCGCGCCACCGTCATCGACGATTCGGCGTGGTTCTTCTTCATCTCCTGCAGCTTCTTCGCCCGGTTGAGGCGGTCGAGCACCGCGTCGCCCGGCCTTGCATGGGTATAGAGCTCGGCGATCTCCGGATGCGGCTCGGCCTTCCACGCCGCCTCGAGTATCTTCGAGCCCTTGCGCACATCGTTCTGCTTGAACAGTGCGGCCGCGGCGGCCACGGCGGCAGGCGCGAAATCGGGCCTGAGCTTGTTCGCCTCGATCGCGGCCGTCCTGGCGGCGGCGGGATCGCTGTCGGCAAGCGCCTGCGCCTTGGCGGTCAGCAGCACGGCGCGGCGGCGGTTGGCGGCATCGCGTTCGATCTGCCGTGTCGCTTTCTGCGCGTCGACGAGTTTCAGGGCGCCGTCCCAGTCGCCGCGCGCGGTCAGCTCTTCCAGCGTCGATTCCGCCGCCCAGGCCAGTTGCGGCGCCACAGCGGCGGCGCGGCCGGCATAATGCCTGGCGGCGTTGCGGTCGCCGAGCCGTTCGGCTTCCAGATAAAGCCCGCGCAAACCCAGCAGCCGCATTTCGGGATCGTCGAGCATGCTCTCGAATTTCTGCCGCGCGCCTTCATGATCGCCTTCGAGCAGCGACGCCTGCGCTTCGAGCAGGTGGATCAGCGGCTCCTGGTCGGAACGGATCAGCTTGGCGGCTTCCTTGGTCTTCTTGCGGGCCAGCGCGCCATCACCGGCGCCGGCGGCAATCATGCCGGTCGACAGCGCCTGATAGCCACGATCGCGGCGGCGGACACGGAAATAGCGCGAGATGGTGTAAGGGCTGTTCCACAGCGCCTTGAGCAGCCACCACAGGATCATCACCGCAGCGACCACGGCAACGACAGCCACCGCCGCCACCATCAGGCTGACCTGGTATTGATAGCCGTTGAAAGTGACGACCATGTCGCCCGGCCGGTCGGCCAGCCAGGCAAAGCCCAACCCGAGCGCGAAAACGACGATGAGGAAGGCGAGCAGGCGGATCATTGTGTTGCCCTCATGCCTTCATCGCGCCCGAGATCAGCGCATCGACCTGGGTTTCGACCTCGATGCGCGCCTTCAGCTTGCCGGCAAAGTCGGCGCCCGCGGCCTTGGCGGCCTCGGGCAGCGTTTCATACTCGCTGAGTGCCTTGGCGTAGTCGCCCTGGTTGACCGCCGCCTCCATGCGCGCGACGGTTTCCGGTGCGCCGGCGCCTTCGACGGCGCCGATCGGCCTGACCTTGACCAGCGATTGCGCGCTCGACAGAAGGCTCTGAACGAAGCCGGCATTCTCATCGACAGGCGTTGCCGCCGTGACCATGGCATTGGCGGCGGCATCAGCCTGCGATGCGATCTCGGCGCGGGTTGGAACGCCCTTTTCGGCATAGGGGCGCAGTGCCGCAAGCTGCGGCGCATCAGGCGAAATCGCGGCGAGGGTTTCGAGTTCGGCCGAAAACGGCCCGCCACGCTCAAGCGCCGCCTTCAAGGCCGAAGCCGCGATGGCAAGCGCGATCTTCGGCTGTCCCGCCGCCGCCTCGACCTTGCCGGACAGCTGCGACACAGACTGCTCCAGCGCTTTCAGCCGGCCATCCTGCGCGGTCGCCGCCTCGCCGGCCGACTTCACCTGCGCGTCGAGGCCTGCCAGTTTTTCGGTGAGCGGACCAAGATCGACCGGCGCCGAGCTGCCCGCCTTGCCGAGGGCGGCGACCGCCGTCTCGATCTGCGCGACCTTGTCGCCCAGTGCGGTGACGCCGGCCGCGTCGCCTGCTCCACCTTTCTCGACAGCCGATTTCAGCGCCGCGACATCGGCCTTGACCTGCTCCAGGCCCGAGGACAGCCCGACCATCTTCGCCGCTGCATCGCCATTGCCGCCGGCGTCCTTCAAGCCGGCGATTTCGGTCTTCAGCGAGGCGATGTCGCCATTGACGCCATCGAGCGAGACGCCGGCACCGGAACCCGGCGCGCCGAGCAGGCCGGCAAATTGCAGCCCGCCGGCGCCGACCAGCGCGATGACGCCGCCGATGATGCCGGCGGCGATGCCGTTGAGGCCGCCACGCTTTTCAGGGGCTGGCGCCATTTTCTCGTCCCGTGTCTCGGGTTTTGCCTTGTTGCCGTCGGTCTGCGCTGCCGACGCGTCGTCGAAACCGTAGTCGAAGGTTTTGGCGCGGTTGGGCGGCGCATCCGAACCGGGATAAGGGAGCTCTGGCTCGGCGGCTTTGGCTCCGCCATCCGCCGGCGCTTGCCCTTCCGCACCTGCGGCGCCATCGGCATGCTCCCAGGGCTCAAGATCGGTCTGGTCGGCATGAACCGGCTCTTCGGGAACCTCGGGCTGCGAAGCGTTCGCTGCTTCCTCGGCCTTCGCCTCGTCGGTCTGCGCCCCCTGCGTGGCGGCGTCCTCGTCGGCGATGCGTGAGACGGCGCCCGGCTCGAGATCGATGGTCACCGGCTCGCGGCGGCTTTTCGAGTGTCGCATCTTCGGCGTCTTGACCATGCCTGGGCTCCGCACATTCGCTTCGTCTCAACGCCTGGCGGCGCATGATGGTTCAGAAAGGGTCTAGCACATCACCAAGCGGTGAAAAGGGGCGGTGTGATGACGCGGCTCAGCGCGGCGCCTGCAAAAGCGCCAGCAATGCCTCCTCGTCAGGTTGCGCGGCAATGCGGATCCTTTCGCCGGTGGCATCGTCGAAGGCTGCGGCGATGCGAGCGGAAAGCGCAAAAACCCATGTTTTTTCGAAGAGACCGCGCAGAGCGGGCCGTCTTGCCAACATCTGCATCGCCGCCGCCGCCTTGGCTGAATAGAGCAATACCGCGTCGGCAGGTTGCCCCGACAGGCGTTCGAGGGTGACTTCGTCCGGATAACCCACTGTCAGCGTGTCATAGGTCTCGACGGCGTGGACCCGAACGCCCGCCGTCCCGAGCCTCTGTTCGAACGCCGGAAACCGCACGCGCCCACACAGGTAGACAATCGTCTTTCCAGAAAAATCGGCAGCGAGAACGTCGGCCAGCGCCTCGGCATCGCCCGGGCCTTCACTGACCGACAAAAACCCCGCTTTGCGGGCAGCTTCCGCAGTCCGCCTACCGACGGCATGACAAGGCAAGGCGGCGAGCGTCGCGATGATTTCTTCCGGCGCATGGCGCATGGCATTGGCGCTTGTGACGGCCACCGCGACGGCATCGTCCGGGATCAGTCCGGCAGCGGCGGGCAACGCCTTTGTTTCGGTCAGGGGCAAAAGAACCGGCTGAAAACCTGCCTCCTCCAGCCGATGCGCTGTGCGCGAAGCACCCGGTTCCGGCCTGGTCACCAGGACGCGAAGCATTTCAGAGCCAGCCGTCGAAGAACTTTTCGCCGGCCCTGGCGCGCACGCTCCGGGCCGCTTCGCCGCCGATGCGGGCGGCGTCTTGCGCCGATCCCTGCAGCTCGACCGTGTGTGACTGTGTGCCGTCGGGCGAGATGATCAGCCCGGCAAAAGACAGCTTTCCGGCCTCGATCGCCGCATAGCCGGCGATCGGCGTGCGGCAGGAGCCATCGAGCGCCGCTAGGAAGGCACGCTCGCAGGCCAACGCCTGGCCGGTCGGCACATCATGAACGGCCGCCAGCATCTTTTCGACCTCGCGGTCGCCGATACGAGTTTCGATGCCGATCGCGCCTTGCCCCGGCGCCGGCGGGAAGACATCGAGCGGTATCAGGTCGGTGACGACATGCTCGAGCCCAAGCCGCTTCAGCCCGGCATAGGCCAGGATCGTGCCGGCGGCGACGCCTTCGTCGAGCTTGCGCAGCCGCGTCTGCACATTGCCGCGGAACATCACCACGTCGAGATCCGGCCGCATCCGGCGGATCAGCGCTTGCCGCCGCAGCGACGACGAGCCGACTTTCGCCCCGCGCGGCAGTTCGGCGATCGTCTTCGCCGCTTTGCCGACAAAGGCGTCGCGTGCGTCCTCGCGCGGCAGGAAGGCCGACAGTTCGAGGCCGTCGGGCAGTTGCGTCGGCATGTCTTTCGACGAATGCACGGCGATGTCGATCCGGCCGGCCAGCAGCGCCTCCTCAATCTCCTTGGTGAACAGGCCCTTGCCGCCGGCTTCCGACAGCGGCCGGTCCTGAATGCGGTCGCCGCTGGTCGAGATGACGACCACCTCGAACGCCTCCGCCGGCATGCCATGCGCGGCCATCAGCCGCGCCTGCGTTTCATGCGCCTGCGCCAGCGCCAGCGGGCTGCCGCGTGTTCCGATTCTCAAGATTGTTTGCATGGCGCGCAGTCCGTGATAACCCCCCGGCAAGCGAGGCTTTTCCGGGGTTCTCCTAACGGGGAAAGCCCCATGATACAATCTTTAGGGACAGCGACGAATTGATCCGCGTGCTGGGCATAGAGACGAGTTGTGACGAGACCGCCGCCAGCGTGGTGGCCATCGACGGCGACGCCGCGCCAAAAATCCTGTCCAACATCGTGCTCAGCCAGATCGAGGAGCATGCCGCTTTCGGCGGCGTCGTGCCGGAAATCGCCGCGCGCGCCCATGTCGAGGCGCTGGACGGCATCATCGAGGCGGCGCTTGCCGATTCGGGCACGGCGCTAGCCGATATCGACGCGATTGCCGCCACCGCCGGCCCCGGCCTGGTCGGCGGGCTGATCGTCGGGCTGATGACCGCCAAGGCAATCGCCGCGGCGGCGAACAAGCCGCTGATCGCCATCAACCACCTCGAAGGCCATGCGCTGACCGCAAGGCTGACCGACGGGCTCGACTTTCCCTATCTCTTGCTGCTGGTCTCCGGCGGCCATACGCAAATCGTCGCCGTGCGGGGTGTCGGCGACTACCAGCGCTGGGCAACGACTATCGACGACGCGCTCGGCGAAGCCTTCGACAAGACGGCCAAGATGCTCGGCCTGCCCTATCCCGGCGGACCGAATGTCGAAAAGGCGGCACAGGCCGGCAACGCCTCGCGCTTTGCCTTTCCGCGTCCGATGAAGGGCTCGGCCCAGCCCGACTTCTCCTTCTCCGGCCTCAAGACCGCCGTGCGCCAGGCGGCGAGCGCCATTGCGCCGCTGAGCGACCAGGACGTCGCCGACATCTGCGCCTCGTTCCAGGGGGCCGTAGCCGATGCTCTGGCCGACCGTGTTTCTCGCGCGCTGACGCGCTTTCGCGAGACATTTCCCGGCACCAGGAACCCAGCCCTCGTCGTTGCCGGTGGTGTCGCCGCCAACCGCACGATCAAGACCATGCTGGAGCGGCTCTGCGCCGAGACCGGCTTCACCTTCATTGCGCCGCCACTGAAACTTTGCACCGACAATGCGGCGATGATCGCCTGGGCCGGCATCGAGCGGCTGCGCGAGGGCATGGCGCAAGAGAACGGCTTCGATTTCGTGCCGCGCTCGCGCTGGCCGCTGGACAGCATCTCGGCGCCGATGGTCGGCTCCGGCCGGCGCGGAGCCAAGGCATGAACGAGGTGGCAATGAGCGGCAACGTCACCGCGCCAAGCGGCTGGCGCGTTGCCGTGCTCGGCGGCGGCGCCTGGGGCACTGCCTTGGCCTTGGCCATGCTGCGCGCCGGCCATTTCGTCCGCCTTTACGCGCGCGATCCGGAGACCGTCGCCGCGATCGACCGCGGCGAAAATCCACGCTACCTGCCGGGCATTACGCTCCAGCCCGGCATCGTGGCGACGAGCAACATCCAGGCCACGCTCGACGGTGCCGATTGCGTGCTGGCGGTGACGCCGGCGCAGTCGCTGCGGGCGACGCTGGCGGCCGCGAAGGACCATATGCCGGCCGGTATCCCGCTGGTTCTGTGCGCCAAGGGCATCGAAAGCGAGACTGGCGCGTTGCTATCGGCGATTGTCGAAGAAATCCTGCCGCTCAATCCGGTTGCCGTTTTGTCGGGCCCGAGCTTCGCCAACGACGTCGCCCGCGGCCTGCCGACGGCC
This sequence comes from Mesorhizobium sp. M7A.F.Ca.US.005.03.1.1, assembly GCF_003997975.1. Lineage (NCBI taxonomy): Bacteria > Pseudomonadati > Pseudomonadota > Alphaproteobacteria > Hyphomicrobiales > Phyllobacteriaceae > Mesorhizobium > Mesorhizobium sp. M7A.F.Ca.US.005.03.1.1. The sequence goes on along the minus strand of NZ_RZRO01000088.1, from coordinate 3,901 downwards.
GTTGTGGTCGCCGCCCGCGACGAGGTGTTGGCCGCCGATCTCGCCGCCCGCTTTTCCGCCGAAAACCTGCGCTGCTATTCGAACGACGACCTGATCGGCGTCGAGATCGGCGGCGCCTTGAAGAACGTCTTTGCCATTGCCGCAGGTGCCGTCACCGGGGCGGGTCTCGGCGCCAGCGCCCAGGCCGCCATGGTGACGCGCGGCTTTGTCGAATTGCGCCGCATCGGCGCTGCCTTCGGCGCCAGGCCCGAAACGCTGATGGGGCTTTCCGGCCTTGGCGACCTGCTGCTGACCTGCTCGTCCACCCAGTCGCGCAATTTCGCCTATGGGTTGGCGCTCGGGCAAGGCAAGCCACTTGCCGGATTGCCGCTGGCAGAAGGCGTGCCGACGGCGGCGATCGCAGCCCGCATTGCGACCGAGCGCAACATCGACGCGCCGATCATTGCCGCCGTCGCCGCCATACTGGATGGCACCATCACCGTCCGGCAGGCCGTGACGGCGTTGATGACCCGGCCGCTGAAGACCGAAACCAACGATTGATCCCCACGACTTTGAACGATCAGGAGAAAAAATGCTGTTTGCTGTGATTTGCAAGGACAAGCCCGGAAGCCTGCAGGTGCGCCTCGACACGCGGCCCGAGCATGTTGCCTTTCTCGAGGGGTTGAACGGCGACAAGAAGCTGGCATTCGCCGGTCCGTTCCTTGACACTGAAGGCAAGTCCAATGGCAGCCTCGTGGTCGTCGAAGCGCCCGACCTGGCTGGCGCCCAGGCTCTGTCGGCCGCCGACCCCTACGCCAAGGCCGGGCTGTTCGAAAGCGTCGAAATCCGCCCGTGGAACTGGACGTTCAACAAGCCGGCGGCTAGTTAAATCCCGGTCGCCAGCGCGACTCCAAGGAGGAGAAAGACATGAACTACTGGCTGTTCAAATCCGAGCCATTCAAGTTCTCCTTCGAGATGCTGAAGGCCAAGGGCAAGGCCGGCACGCAATGGGACGGCGTGCGCAACTACGCGGCGCGCAACAACATGAAGGCGATGCAGATCGGCGATCTCGGCTTCTTCTACCACTCCAACGAGGGGCTGAACATCGTCGGCATCGCTGAAGTCTGCGCGCTTGCCCATCCCGACACCACGTCCGACGATCCGCGCTGGGAATGCGTCGACATCCGCGCCGTAAGGGACGTACCGAACCCGCCGACGCTGGAACAGGTGAAGGCCAATCCCAGGCTTGCCGACATGGCGCTGGTGCGGCTCGGACGGCTTTCCGTGCAGCCGGTGACGCCGGCCGAATGGAAGGAAGTCTGCCGCATGGGCGGCTTGACGCCGGCTCCGTGACGGCGCTCACGCCCAACAGTGCCAAACAGTTCATTCTCGACAACACGGCGCTGATGGCGCCGCCGCACGTGCCGGAGATCCTGCTTCATCTTGCCGACGAAGCGCATGACCTGTGGCAGCGGACCGAGGAAGAGCTGGTCGAAATCGGCCTGCCGCCGCCCTTCTGGGCTTTCGCCTGGGCCGGCGGCCAGGGCCTTGCCCGCTATGTCCTGGACAATTCCGGCACGGTGCGTGGCAAGCACGTGCTCGACTTTGCTTCCGGCTCCGGCCTTGTCGCCATCGCCGCTGCCAAGGCCGGTGCCGCCAAGGTGATCGCCTCCGACATCGATCCGTTCTGCGCCACCGCGATCCGGCTCAACAGCGAGATCAACGGTATCGGGACCAAATTCCTCGGCACGGATTGCATCGGCACCGATGCAGGTTGGGACGTGGTCCTGGCCGGTGATGTTTTCTATGACAAATCTTTCGCTGACCGGCTGGTGCCATGGTTCGCAACGCTGAAGGCGCGCGGCGCCGAAATCCTTGTCGGCGATCCCGGCCGGTCGTATCTGCCGAAGACAGGGCTGGAGCCGCTTGCGGTCTATGAAGTGGCCGTCACGCGGGCGCTGGAGGATGCGCTGGTCAAGCGCACGACCGTCTGGCGGTTCGCTTGACGCGATCGCCGAACAGGCGTTCCATAACATCCAGATCAGAGGGGGGGAGCTCATGGATTTTTCAGCAGTGAACTGGCTGGCGGTGGTCGCTGCCGCGATCGTGGCGTGGCTGTTCGGCGCCGCCTGGTACATGAGCCTGAGCAAGCCGTGGCTGAAGGCCGCCAAGCTCGATCCGGCCACGATGAAGAAGTCGCCGCTGCCCTTCGTCGTCAGCTTCATCGCCGAACTGGTCATGGCCACCATAATGGCCCTGGTCGTCGGCGCGATGACCGGCGGCGAGCCGACATGGCTCGCCGGACTTGTCTTCGGCTTCGTGCTCTGGCTGGGTTTCGTCGCCACGACGCTCTCGGTCAACCATCGCTACGAGAATTTCGGCTGGGACCTGACCCTCATCGACGGCGGCCACTGGCTCGGCGTGCTGCTGATCATCGGCGCCGTGATCGGCTGGTTCGGCGCGGTGGCAAGCTGAGTCAAGAAGGGAGTAGGGCAGTAAGGCAGTAGGGGAATAGGGGGCAGACGGCACCGACGCCTATCCCTACTGCCCTACTGCCCTACTGCCCTACTGCCCTACTGCCCTACTGCCCTACTGCCCTTTATCCGTGGTCCGCGTCTTGGCGACTTCCTCTAGCATCCATTCGCGAAAGGCGACGATGCGTGGATCGTCGGCGGTATTTTCGGGATAGACCAGGAAATAGGCGAACTCGGGCGCCACCCGCAGGCCGAGTTCGAAAGGCTGCACCAGCCTGCCCTGGGAAAGGTCGTTCGCCACCATGGCGAAATCGGCGAGCGCAACGGCATTGCCGTCGAGCGCAGCCTGGACGGCATCCGTGGAATTTCCGAACACGACTGTCCGGCTGTCGTCGAAATCATTGATGCCGGCCGCCGCCATCCACATCCGCCAGTTCGGCCACGTCACGCCTTGCCGCGACCATTCGATATGCGCAAGCGTGTGATTGAACAGGTCGCGCGGCTCGCGCAGCGGCGGACCGGACGTCAAGAGGCTCGGGCTGCACACCGGAATGAGGATGTTGTCGAACAGCCGGTGGGTGCGAAGGCCCGGATATTTGCCGGCGCCAAAACGGATGCCGACATCGATGTCGTCAAGTTCGAAATCCCGCACTTCATAGGCGATGTCGAATCGCAATTCGATATCGGTGTGACGCTTGCGAAAATCGTCGACGCGTCGCATCAGCCATTTTGACGCGAACTGCGCGTCGAGCGTTACCTTCAAGAGAGCGGTGCCGCGCGTCAGCTTTTGCGCCCGCGAAACAGCCCGGCCAAGCAGGTCGAGCGCGTCCGCCGAGGCGTCGAACAGCACCGTTCCCGCCTCGGTGAGCCGGATGGTGCGGCTGGTGCGCGTGAACAGCACCAGCCCGAGCTGATCCTCGATTTCCTTGATCTGATGGCTGACGGCGGCCGGTGTCAGCCCAAGCTCGTCGGCGGCACGGGTGAAATTGAGGTGCCGGGCCGCCGCCTCCAGCGTCCTCAAGGCACGAGTCCCAGGCAGAAGACGAGCCATCCTATCCTCAAAGAAAACTTGATGATCGAGAGAAAACTACTCGTTTCCTACAGAGATTTCAATCTGGCATGATCTGTCCATCGAAACATCATCAAGCCGGATTTGATATTCGGGGAGAACGGAGCACACCATGTCCATCATCGTTTTGAATTCGTCCGCACATCGTCCGAACTGGCTGGCCGAAACCCTCGACTGGTTGCGTCACGCCCGGGTCGCGATACGCCTCCCCCGCCGCGATACTGCCTACCAGAACGTCGAGGATCTCTCCGACCGCCAACTGCGCGATATCGGCGGCGTGCGCCGTGATGTCGCTCGCGCAATGGACAAGGAGCTTGGCCGGCTGGGCCTGCTCGACATCGGTTGGCAGAGACCTGGCCGTAGGGGAATAGGGGAATAG
>NZ_RZRO01000087.1:0-27643 GCF_003997975.1 Mesorhizobium sp. M7A.F.Ca.US.005.03.1.1 | reverse complement strand
AGCAGCGCGCCAGGCGCGCTGCGTGTGTTGCAGAATTCGAGATAGGTCGTGCCGCCCACGAGGTGAAGGAAATTGCTTCTCGCCTCGCGGATAATGGCGTCATTAACATGGGCTAATGCGAGAGACCCTCCGAGAGGGTATTGGAGAGCTTAGCGAAAGGGCTGAACGATGACGATAGTCGAACTGGCTTTCGATTTGCTTGCGAAGAAGCTCGCCGCCCGCACCGGCATTTCCAGCGAAGAAGCTAGTGACCTCGTCGCCACTATGGGAGCTGATTGGTCGTCACTCGTGCGAGCAGCAAGGGTAATGAAAAAATACTCCGGTGTTGCCTGACCCGCTCGGCCTGGAAGGACTTCCTCCTCGAATGAGGGCACAAACGACCAGCTTGATGGGACGAATCGTCAGGCCATAACGGAGGCCGCGTGGCATGCGCATTTCCCAGAACGCCTCGATCACCTGCCAAGAAAACATGGCGGTGCGGGTCGCCCCAAACTCCCGACACAACGCCCGACCGCTGCCGAATGTTTCGTGGCCCGGCCCGACGGAGGTTCTCACTTCAGTGGCCTAACGATGCTTCTTGCGACTGCGTCTTGACGCAAGATGCCGCTCTCTCAGTTCCTGTTTTCAATCGGAATGACGCTCCACGCCGCATGAGGAACTGCCGTCATCAGACCAGGTCGTTGGTTTGTCGTTGCCGCCCAAACAGGACGGTCACCCCCAAGACCGATACGAATATTACCTGGTCAAGGTAGTTGCTATGTGGGCCCGCGCCACGGCGGTCAGCGCGGGCCCGTACGCTGCGCTGACCGGCGCTCACTTATCGCCTGCGAGCCACGATCCTAGATCAGCGCTTGGCGTTGTCACTCTCCGAGTCGGCCCGCGCGAGGAACTGCTCGGCTGTCGCTGGAATATGGCTTTTCAACCAGTCCGCCATCGCAACTTCCTCACGCAGATTCTCTTCGCAGAGCTGGGCGACCTCTGCTTCCCCTAGCGATTTGGCGGCGGCGATCAGGATTGTGTAGGAGGCGATTTCCATGTGCTCGAACGTGTAGCTTGCAAGCGATCCCTTCATCACTTCGTCCCCGGCGAACACCCCACTGAGCGACTGCGCCATTGCCGTCAGCTTGCCGCCGGCATCCTTCAGTGTGGAAGATCCTTGTCCGATGCGGTCAAGACAGGTTTCCAGCCGAGCAGCCTGCTGTCTGGTCTCCTGGATGTGCTGGCGAATCCGCTCGCTGAGCTCAGGATAGTTCTCTATCCGGTTCAGTTGCCCATTCAACATGGTTTCGGCCTGCTCCTCCATGGCGTGAGCATCCCTGAGCCATTGGACAAGCCATTCGCGTGATTCTGACATTTCATACCTCCTTCATGGGTCGGCCAGAACTTTCAAAGGGAGATATTGTTCCTCATCGGTTGAGCTGCGGAGTCAGCCTGTATTGCAGGCTCCTTGAGGTAGGCGCTGCAAGCGGGCGCTTGGCACCAGGAGAGAGTGGCGGGCGACGGGCATGGTCGCGGTGTCCGCGTTGGCAAAACGCATTCCTGCAGAAATGACGAAGCTGCTGCCTGCCGCGGGTTCCGTGATGGATGATCTCAATGAAGCGTTTCGCGTCGGCTCGCATTCCAATACCCGCGCCGCAATGTGTCAGGCTGTGTCTTGCCCGAGCGCCTTGGCCGTTGCCATTCGTCTTGCGAAATCAGCCCGTTGCCGGTGCGCCCCAGCAAGGCCTCCAGGTTCAACAACGGAGATCATATCGCGATGGAACGTCCCGGCGTTTCGCAGGTTGGTATTGGAGTTTCGCGCTAGGGAAAGAGCCATGACTTCTTCAGACAAGTCTTCAACTGACATATCACCCCGCCCCGAGAAATCGAGCGGCAGGACCCCGTCAAAGCCGGCGACACCTTCACCGGCCCCAGAGAAAATATCCGGAGCAGGCCCTGCGGTCGCCGAGCATTCGAAAGACGCCAAGGCGCCCAGAGGCGGGCGTCAACCTGGGGCCTATGTCAAGGATTAGATAGCCGAGCTGGGTTGCGTTTGTCTGGCCAATGCAGGAAGCGACGAGGAGGTTTTTATGCAGATGATGGGAGTTGTCGTCAGCCGAGACCAGGCTCCGGTCGTGGAATTTCGGGGCGAGGGAGGCGAGTGTATTACAGTTACCCTGCAGGCCGGGCATACTCTTCCCGACGATGAACTCATTGCAAAGGCCAGGGCCATGATGGTTCAGGTCGCTCAGTTCGGGACGGACCAGATCAACAATGCGGCGATGTCTGACGGGTCGTCGGCCGATGGGGTGATACAATCCGGAATGTCGGGATAGATAGCTTCGCTCGATGCAGGCCTGCTGCAAGGCCACGAGTCGGCAGCGGACGTGCAGTCATCAGCCAGAAGATGGCGAGAACGGTACGCAGGCAAGGCACGCAGATCGCACCCTCCAAAGCAGCGACACCGGTGATCATCGAAAAGCCGAGCGTGAGCGTTGGGGCTATCAAAGCTATGGAACAAAGCTTGCGCGCACTGGTTGGGGCCAAATTCAACGCTGTGGGGAGGGGATATGTCGCGTATCTTCAATCTTGGTTTGCCGGTCCTGCTTGGCGCTGCAACGTTCACGCTCAATGTTGCTTCGGACCCGCTGCCGCCGGATCTGACGTATCGTCCATTGCCAAGCTTGCCTTTTTCTTCGGTCAAGGAAACTGACGAGGCGCAAAAGCCGGCTGTGACACAACGGCAACGCGGCCTGCTCGAGAGCCGTTACGATCTGGCCGACCGGCCGATGCCCGGCGTCATGATGTCGGGCGGGCGCAAGGCTGTACAAGAAGGCTCGCGAGTGAAACTGCCGGCAGGCGAAACCTGGAGCAGCCTGGCAGCGAAAACCCCTCAGGAAATTCGTGATCGTGGTCTGTTGCCGCAAGGCTTCCTACCGTTGCCGCACGTCAAGCAGGCCGCCGGAGGTCAGGTCTTTCCTGAAAGTGAGATTAGAGAGATCGGCGCTGATGAAGGACGCGATCTGCGCCGCTTCGACGTCGATTTCGATCTACCGGATCACCTTACCCCGGAGTTTCCACCTCCAATATTTCTGACCACGCACCCGGAGCTTGGAGATGTGTCGCGAGGGGATCTGCTGACGATACGCAACTTCTACGAATACATGAACGGCATCATCACGCCCGTGCAGATGGAAGGACTTCGTCTGCTGCTGACGCCATTTCCGCAGGAGGAATTCAACCAGACCGAGGACAGGAAGGTAGCGATGCAAAGCACGGGTGTCGCTTGCCTCGATTGCCATTCCAATTTCCACACCAACGGGGCGTTTCACCTCACCCCGGACGTGCGGCCGCAAGCCGAGCGCTTCCGGCTCGACACAACCAGCCTGCGCGGCTTGTTCAACCAGCAGATCCACGGATCCAAGCGCTCGCTGCGTTCCGTGGAAGACTTTACGGAGTTCGAACAGCGCACCGCCTATTTCAACGGCGATCACGTGAGCGCCACCCGCAAGGGCGTGAACCTGCCGGATCGGCCCAACCAGGTCGCGATGATGGCGCAGATGCAGAACATCATCGATTTTCCTCCGGCACCCAAGCTCGATCCCTTTGGACGACTTGACCCGGCTACCGCCAGTGCGCTGGAGATCAAGGGCGAGCAGGTGTTCATGGGAAAGGGCCGCTGCGGCGAATGTCATGTTCCAGCCCAGTCCTTCATGGACAACAATATGCACGACCTGAAGCTCGAGCGATTCTACAAAGTTGGTCAGACGTTCAACGACCAGGTTGCCATTCCAGATGGACCCATCAAGACCTTCACGTTGCGCGGGATCAAGGATTCTCCGCCCTATCTTCATGACGGCCGTCTGATGACGCTGGGCGATACCGTTGAGTTCTTCAACCTGGTGCTCGGAACGAAGCTCGACCAATCGGAAAAGGAAGCATTGGTGGCCTATTTGCTCACGCTCTAGACATCACCCGGGAAAAACCGTGGCCGACAATTAACTAGGTATTGAATGGAGGACAGTTCATGCGTGCCGCCATAATGACAGTAGTCCTGGCAGTGTCGCCCTGCTGTGCGCTGGCGCAAATCGGCAATCCAGCCGGTCTTGCCCCCGATACCAGTATGGAGAAGCCTGGAGTTCCAGCACCGCACCAGACGAATTATCAGGATCGGCTTTTCGTACAGCTAATTACGGCAGGCGGCAGGGCCGAGATAGAGTTCGGGCGACTCGCGGCTGGAAAGACAAGCCACGAAGACCTCCGTGAATTTGCAAATCGGATGGTCGATGATCACAACAAGGCCAATGAGCAGCTGAAATCCGTGGCCGATAAAAGCAAGATTCCACTTCCCGAAGGGCTCGATCCAGATCACAAGAAAATCCGTTCCGATCTCGAAAAGCTCGACGGCGCCGCGTTTGAGCTGGCGTACCTGAGGGCGCAGATCGTCGATCACCAAAGGACGGCGCAGCTCCTGGCTTGGGAGATAGGCTCGGGCGAGGATGCAGCGCTTCAGCGCTTCGCCTCCGAAAAGCTGCCGACGGTGCTTGAACATCTTGACCTGGCCCGCACGTTGCACGCGAAGCTGGCAGGCCAAGCCCTGTTCGCGCCGGATACGCAAAAGGCCAAATGAAGCGGCGGTCATGTGGCACCTGAAAGTTCAGCTGCCTTCCGTGAATGTCAGCGCACGCGCTTCTGTTCGTCTGATTGAGAAAGTGACGCCATGGCGGAACTTCGGATCGCCGCCGCGCTTAATCCGGTGGAGGAGTTATCCGATGAACGCGACCAAAGAGTTTTTTGAAAGCTGGTTGCAGGAGAATGTCGGCACTCTTGCCGGCCAAGAGGAAGTGAGCTTCGCCGTGCTGGCTCAGCAATTCGAGCAGGATGCCGAAGCGGCCGGTTATGGTCGCGAGGTGCGTGAGGACGAGCTCGGAAACATTGAAGATGCGATCGAGCAAGCGCTCAAGAAAGCGCGAACTGGCGTGCATGGTGACGCCGCTGGCGAACCCAGCGATGTGGCAGCCCTCATGGATGCGCTGGAGGTCGAAGATGCCAAAAGCGGGCCGTAGGCCATACCAGATCAGCTCTTTTCGTTTGTCGAAGTTGCCGGGGTAGCCCCATGGAGCAGTTTCGCAAGGACATGGCCGCCTTGGCAGAGCCGGCTTTCTGGGTGACGATAGGTTTGCTTCTGGTCCCTTATGCGCTTGGAACGGTGCTGCTCGTTTGGACCTGCGGCTGCCTGTAAGGTGCTACTGACACACCCCGGTGGTGGTTCAACGGCCCTAACGCCATACAATACCCAGCTAATGCGCTCGCGGGGGGATCCTGCGCTGCAGCAATGTCCGAACGATCTCGTCGCCAGGAAGTTCATCGTCGACACCAAGCTCCTTTGCTGCCGGTAATCGCACCGCCGCGGCTGACAGCTTTTGGGAGAGGGCCGCCGTGTGCAGGCGCCGACGCTATCTGCGCTCTCAAAGTTCCAGCTACGGCCCCCTGTCACGGTTCCCCGATCACGCGCCTGAAGCGCGTTTCCTTGCCTCGAAAATAGCCCAGCAGCTTGCGCGTTGCCTTGGAACACTTGTGTCATATCGAAGTTCGGCCCGCATAGGAGAACCGAGATGGCCATCCCACAAGCGGACAACGACAACCACCTGCGCATGAAGCCGGCTCATCGAGGCAAAATCTCGCCCAAGGGGGCGATACACCAGGTTAGAGCACGACCCAGGTACAAAATGGCTCTGCGGGCGACAAGAATTAAGGCGAGGCGCTGAGATGCCGCGGACCAATAATGACGCTCGCAACGAGAAGACCACATCAGCTGCAGCAATCATTGTCGACAAGGAACGTGCTGAGCGCGCCGCCAAGACGGCGCGGTTAAAGGAAGCGCGCCTCGCACAGGCCATCACGCCGTCTCCCATAGAACGCAAGCAGCGTGTCACCAAAAAGGTTCGCAGGATTTTTGTTGCTGGCTAGGAGGTGTCCGTGACGCGCAATCATGACAAGGAAAGATACGACCGCGCCAAACGCATCAGCCAAGAGACGCTGGACGCTGAACGCGCACAACGCGCCGAGAAGACGGCGCGGCTGAGACAAGCAAGGCTTGCACAGCGTCCGGTGGAGTCGTCGCCGGCGCAGCCGCAAACTCGCCGCAAACCCATCCAGGCTCTCAAAAAGAGAAGCCGTAAGGTGATCGAAGTCTTTTAGGCTCTCCACATCCGTGCGGAACACTGGGAGAGTCCAGCGGCGAGCGCGGCTGGGAGGGAGGGCTTCCGCGACCTGATCCAGCAAGGCTGCGAAATACCTGGCGAGCAATCGCGGGGACTTTGGATCTCCGCCTCCTCGCCATTATCAGAGCTGGGAGCGAAACCTGCTCGCAAAGTAGTCGGTGACCTTTTCGCTTAGCGGACGCGCTTGCCATTCTTCCAGACTGACCTGCCTTGATCGCTTCAGGTCCTCGTTGAAAACGTCTATTTGCGTCCGCGCGAATTCCAAGCCGTAGACGTTCAGACTGGCCTCATCGTTGAGGCGCAAGGATCGCTCATCCAGATTAGCCGAGCCAAAGCTCACCCAGGCATCGTCGACGATCAAAAGCTTGGGATGGTACATTGTGGGTTGAAACTCAAAGATGCGCACACCGGCCTTGAGCAATTCGCCCCAGAAAAAGCGCGAGCCCTTTCGCACCACAGGCACATCCGTGAGCCAATTGGGAACGATGACATCGACCGAGACGCCTCGCTTCCTTGCATCAAGAATCTGCTGCAGCGCGATGTCGTCCGGCACGAAGTAGGCCATGCCGATGCGCAGATGATCCTTGGCCGCGGCTATTGCCGCCAACATCATCAACTCCATGTTCTCCGAGCCGTTTGGCTGCGAAGAAAGTATCAACTGCGCATCGAGACCGCCAGCGGCCGCAACTGCAGGGTAGAACTTCCCGCCCTGCAATGTCTCGCCGGTCGTCTCAAGCCAGTTTTCGGCGAACGCCGCCTGGAATGCGGGCACGGCTGGTCCTTCGATCCGGTAATGCGTGTCGCGCCATTCATTTGAGTTGCGTGCGTTCCCGCGCCAATCATCGGCAATGCCGACCCCGCCAGTGAAAGCGATCCGGCCATCAACGATCAGCAGCTTGCGATGAGTTCGGTTGTTTACACGGTCCAACGTATACCAGCGTAGCGGCCGATAGCGTTCGAACCGCACACCTGCCGTCGTCATGATGCGGATCAGGTCCTCGTCGAAGGGAAGGCTGCCAACCCAGTCGACGTTCACGCGGACTTCCACGCCTTCGCGGGCCTTCGTCGCCAATGCGATCGCGAACTCGTAGCCGATGGCTCCTGACCAATAAATATACGTTTCCATGTTGACGCTGGATCGAGCCGCCCCGATTGCTTGCAGCATTGAGGGAAATATTTCGTCTCCGTTGACGAGAGTTTGGACCGCGTTGGAACCGAACATCTGCCCTTGCGAATAGCTGCTCATCGTCTTGGAAAATTGGGGATCCGTAGCGTCGAACCGGTGGGGGACGATAGATCGTAGAACGCGCGGCTGCGGAGTGAGGTTTATGATCAACACCGTGAGCAGGCTGCCGATGGCGGCAATGGCCAGATAGATGAGCACCTTTCGCCAAGGCGCAATGCGGGAGGTCTTCTTGCGGGCGCCTGACGCAACGGGACCGAAAGGCTGCACGTCAATCGCCCTGTTGCTGGCGATGGCGATGTTTTTCGATCTCCTCGGGCTCTTCATCGTCGATCCGGGTGATGTTTGAAGCCGCGTGATCTGACCGCAGAATCTCGTCCAGCTTGGCATGGATCGCTTGAGTGTCGCGGTGCTCCGCACGCTGGATGAACAGCGTCATCGCCCAGGTGAACAATGTTGCGGCTCCATGCCAATCCAAGCTCTGTCGCTCGAAAATCATCCAAAGAATTGCGTAGGCCAACAAGACCAGGAACGCAGCGGGACGGGAAGTCAGTGTGCCGATTGAGGTAAGGGCGCTGGTGATCGGATGATTTGCCATTCCAGAGAACTCGCGGCAGTCCCCCTGGTTCCGGCGAGACATCATACCGCCCCGCCGTGCCTGCAGTGGATTTGGGTCGGCCGCTTGAGTACATCGCCTCTGGCCGATCGTTACTTTCGATCGAGCACCTTTCGGACCTTCTCGGCCAGCTCGTCGATCGTGTAGGGTTTGGTCAAAAGCTCCGTTCCAAAATCGAGCGTGCCATTGTGAACAATCGCGTTTCGCGTGTAGCCGGTGGTGTAGAGCACCTTTAGTGACGGGTGCGATGTCCTGACCTTGTCCACCAGTTCGCGGCCTGACATTTCCGGCATGACCACATCGGTGAACAGAAGCGAAGGCACATGCCCGCTCTCCACGGCGGCAAGTGCGTCTCGTGGCCCCGACATTTCCAGGACGGAATAGCCTAGTTCTCGCAGCGCTTCTGCGGCCATCAGGCGTACACGATCTTCATCCTCGACGATCATGATGACCTCGTCTGAACGTCCCGGATGCTCGCCCGCCAAGGCGGCGGCCGGGCTGTCGGGAATGCCGCCATGCGACCGCGGTAGATAGATCTTCAAGGTGGTTCCGACACCGAGTTCGGAATAGATCTTGACGCTGCCGCCGGACTGACGAACAAACCCATACACTTGGCTAAGTCCCAATCCGGTACCCTTGCCGACTCCCTTTGTGGTGAAGAACGGATCGAAGGCTCTTGCCAGCACGTCCGCAGTCATGCCCGTTCCGGAATCGGTGACCGCTATCATCACATACTGGCCCGAGGAGATCGCGTTTTCTCTCGCATACCGATCGTCAATATGGGCGTTAGACGTTTCAATCGTGAGCTTTCCGCCGCCGGGCATGGCATCGCGTGCGTTGACGCAAAGGTTGAGCAATGCGCTTTCCAATTGCCCTGCATCGGCCTCCACATGCCACAGCCCAGCGGCGAGCACCGTCTCGATTGCTATGGTCTCTCCAAGCGTTCGGCTCAGCAGTTCGCTCATGCCGGAGACGAGTCGATTAGGATTCAGGCGCGTCGGTGCCAAGGGCTGCTGGCGAGAGAAGGCAAGCAGCCGCTTGGTAAGTTCCGCAGCGCGTTGTGCCCCATCGATTGCACCGGTGACGAAGTGGTTCACGTTCGTGTCGCCGTTTCGGAGCTTGCGCTGCACGAGATTCAAACCGCCAATGATGACAGCCAGCATATTGTTGAAGTCGTGGGCGATGCCACCGGTAAGCTGTCCCACGGCCTCCATCTTCTGCGCCTGGCGCAGGTGCTCTTCTGCTCGGACGCGTTCGGCAACTTCCTCAGCCACACGCTGCTCAAGAGTGGCGTTGAGCGTCTGCAGCGCTTTGAACAGTCGGGAGTTGTCGATTGCCGTGGCGGCATGACCGGCCAGCCCCAGCAAGGCTGTCTCATGCTCTGCGGCAAAGACACCGCAACCGGAATGTCCGAAGAACAGCCCACCCAGCACTTCGCCCGATCGCGAAATGACCGGCACGGCAAGATAGGATCGCACGGGAAGATGGCCTTCCGGCATTCCCTTCCTCGGCGGATTTTTTCCATAGCGCACATCCATGAGGATATCATCGGAACGCACCACGCCCGTCCCGCGAAAAGTAGGCTCGAAGACGCCCGTGTTGCGTGGCATGGGAAAATTTTCGAAAGCGGAGCGTGGCGCTCCCGACAGGGCGTAGAGCACATAGCTGTCCCCCGTGTCATCGAGGACATTGTAGAAAAAAGCTCCGAATTGCGCGCCTGACAGCGCGACGCCAGCGTCGGTGACAATCTGGACAATGCGCTCCACGTCCAGCTCGGCTGCCACGGCGGCGGCAGTCGCATTCATCATCTGAAGCTGGTTCTCCACCCGCTTTCGCGCGGTAATATCCATGACGGTGCCGATGAAACGCACCGCGCGTCCGGACCGGAAAAGAGATTCGCCCGTTGCAGCTATCCAACGCTCCTTTCCGTCGCGCAGCCCGATCGTCCGATATTCGATGTCGTAGCGGGAAGACTCGCCCGGCGCGAGCGCCCGGCGTACGGCCTCATCCGCCCGTTCACGGTCTTCTGGATGGAGACCGGCCAGGAACGCGCTCTCATATGTCACCTCCGCCTCAGGTGGCAGACCGAAGAGAGCTTTGCATCGGTCGTCCCAACGCAGCACCCTTGTGATGGGATCATAGTCCCACGTTCCGATAGCGGCTGCATCGGTCGCTAGCCTTAGCCGCTCCTCGCTCGCTCGGGCAGCCTGTTCCGAGCGGACGCGCTCGATGTGAGCCCATGACCGCTCTGTCACCTCCGCCAGCAAGGACAGTTCGCGCTGCGACCAGACGCGGCGCTGCGTGTCGTGAACGGCCATTAGCGCAGCCAGCCGGCCTTGCTTGACCAAGGGCATGCAGATCGTTGCCGTTATGCCGATATCCTGAAAGGTCTTTGCTTCCTCGGGCGCAATTTCCTCGAGATTGTTGTTGATGACGAGCGGCCGATTGGCGGTCAGATTGCCAACAGCGAGGCGACCGAAATCGGCAAGACTGTAGTACCCCCTGATGCTAGGCGAGCCAGGAGCGCTCCAGTCGCCGCGAATGGTGAAGTGGTCCTGGTCCGGCTCCATGTCAGCGTAGGCGCAAATCGAAACGCCTAGATGTTCGCCAAGTAGACGGGTGGTGACCTCCATGACAGCGTCGGCATCTGTCGCCGGGGATATCTCTCTGCCGAGGCGATCCAGAAAGGCCAGGCGCTCGGCATTTTCACGCAGGGCCTTCTCCGCACGAAGCCGTTCAATTGCGGTGCGCGTCCGGTCAGCCACTTCCGAAACCAGAGCAACCTCGGCCGGCGTCCAGTGTCTTGGCTCGGAGTGATTGAGGTACAATAACGCAACCAACCCGCCGCGCTCCGTAACCGGCATGTTGATGACGGATTGGGCGCTGATTGCTTTGAGAGCCTCGGCATGGTCGTGGGTTCGCGGGTCTGTCTCGGCATTCTCGAAGACGACCGTCTCGCCTCGTTTCAAATCATCGACATAGGAGCCGTAGTCCCTGAAGTTCAGAGTTCCGGCCAGACTTCGGATTCCCGGCGCGTTCCAGTCTCTGTCGATGACTATCGTTTCTTTCTCGAGATCGATCGTGCCATATCCGGCTCGACTGATGCCAAAATGCTTCCCAAGCAATTCCGCTGCCGCAAATGCCAGTTCGGCAGGATCATCGATCTCCCGAATCCTGTCACCCAACCCCGCCAGAAGCTGGAAGCGCTGCACTTCAGACGAACGTTCGCGTGACGTGACTCCCATTTCGCCCCCGGTTGGTCGGACTAGATAATGCCGTCAGTCGCGAAGAGTTCCAGGCGCCGGACAACAGGTCGGGGCTAGGCCGCCGACGCATTGCGAAGAAACTTGCGTCACGACAGCCAAGGACAACTCCATATGCGCCCTCAACGGGCGAACGACGCGCCGTGCATCATAGTTTAATGACACCTGCTGGGCTGTGCCGCATAAAGCCATTGTCAGCGGCTGTGTAACGGGCGCCGCTGCTTGGGAGCAATCCCACTGTAGCCGAATAGGAGCGCCTGATGCTTAGCCGACCAACCCGCACGAATACGGAAGCTCTCTACCCCAGTGACCTGAACATCCTTCGCGACGCGTTCGACGCGCTGTGCCAGGAATTTGCTATCTTGCCCGACACGGCGGCGGCCAACGCCGTAGCGAGAGAGCTGATCAGGTTGTTTGAAACAGGAATGACGGAAGCGGCCACACTGATGATCGCCGTGCGCGCACGTTGGCAAGGCGACTGGGAGATGGGAGGCAGCAATGCTGCCTGAGGTTTGATGATCAAGCGCAATCAACCCGCTGCATCCTTTTCGACACCGCCGCGTTGAGCGTCAAACCTGCCAGAAATGTCCGATGCGCTGGCACAATGACTGGAGCGACCGATGCCGAAATTTCGCTTCGAGTTTATCGAAGGCATGGCCCAGCCTGCAATCTTTGCCGATATGGCTGATCGAGATGAGGCTGTCAGAGAGGCGAAGCGTGCAGCCAAGGAGGCCATGCTCGACGGAATTGTCGATGGCGTGGACCCGACCAGTTGGGTGACGAAGGTTTACGACGAAGCAGGCTATCTCGTCGCCACTCTCGGATTCCAGGATCTGGTCGCCGCGCCCAGGGATACGGAAGAGTTCAAGGAAACAGAGGAGCCAGGCGTCTTGCGATCGGGTTGAAGCCGGTTTCTCCGCTGTCGCCATCGAGCCAGATGTTGCGGCCGCCGGGCAGATCACGCCGTGACCCGAAAAAGACCGTTTCTGGCTGGTGCGGACAGCCTTTTTGTTTAATCTCCGAAAGACGCGCAGAGGCTGCAACACGGCTTCAGCCCACCTCGACGCTCTCGAGACGGGCGCGCGGGAGTTGAGATGCGATGCATAGAGACGCCTTCACCCCATCAGAACTTGCCCTGCTCAGTCGCGTCTTCGCACGCAGCAAAATCAAAAACGAAACCGCAACCGAGAAGGAGCGGCGCGCATCACGTATTCTGGCTTACTACCAGGCTGGGGTCACGGATGAGGATGAGCTAGAACTGCTTTCTCGCCAACCGCTCGGAAGGTGACGATTAGTCTTCCTTCTTCAGAGCTTCCGCCTCGTCTTTGAGCTTCGGCCAATCGGCGCCATGCCTGCGAAGCAGCGTTCGTGCCTGCTTGGGGTCAATTTCCGTGAGTTCGACCAGATGTTCGACCTCAAGGTCCTGGCCTTTCGCCACCCGGCTTGCCTCGTTCGCTTTTCGTTGCATCTCGACGACCCTCTGCTGAGACAACATGAACGAGCGCTGAGAGTGCGCGTTCCAGAACTTCATACAAAAATCGGGACATCGATTAAATCAGTCGGATTGCGCCACTGAGGCGGGCATGCCCTTCTGCTGCGGCTTTCCGATTTCTCCAATGTGGAGAACCCGAGCTGGTCGCAAATGGCGGCGGCATCTTCGTGCGACAGTCCGGCCACGGGGCATTCGGCTTCGTCGCCGCTCCGTTTGGTGTGCCGGCGTTCGGCAGCGTTCTGTCGAAGCAAGTCCTATCGCACGTTATCTCATCAGCTTGATCTGAAGCGAGATGCTCAGCCTCAGAATCCTGTCGCCGTTTTCGTTCCGCACTTCAACAAATACTTGCTGCCCGTCCACCTCGGTCAGTGCATCTTTCGTAAGGTCGATAAGGCCTTCGAAGCCCACGCGGCGCACCTCCTCCAGACCGGCACATTCGATGCCGATTTCGTCCTGGATGACCACATCGTGATCGCCACTATCAAAGAAAAATCGTGCCATCCGAAAGCTTCCGTCACCACTAAGCTGCGGGGTTCCTTTGGTGCAGGTAGGTCGTTTCGAAATCACCTGCACGAGTGAGGCCGGGCCAATCAAGAGCCTGCACCCTTGGGCCTGTGGTGGCGATGAGGCCTCTACGTCGAAGTTCCTGAAGCATTCGGTTGACGTGGACTGTAGACAAGCCCAATGCATCGCCAAGTGCTGCCTGGGTAATGGGAAGATCCGCGACGTGATCCTGGATGCGTCCAACCGAGCGCAAGCGAAAGATCAGTTCGCACAAGATGTGAGCCATGCGCGTATAGGCCTCTCGTCGTCCCACATTCGTTACCCATTCCCTGTAAATCGCTGCATCGATCAGCGTCGAGCGCCAAAAAGCCGTCGCGATTCGGGGATGCTGTTCGCAAATGGCGCGAAGAGCGTCATGTCGCATGAAGCCCAGTCTGGCTGCTGTCAGGGTCGTGAAATTGCAATCCATGACCGACAGATGCAGTCCGTGCAGATCGGGAATGTCCCCAGCCACAAAGAAGGATGTAATCTGCCGTTTGCCATCGCCGGTAAGTTTGGTGGAACCGAGCAGGCCATCCAAAACCACGAACGAATTGACAGGGCGGTCACCCTCACGCACCAGGTCGTAATTGGCAAGAAAATCCTTCTCCTGAATTTGGATGTCTTTCAAAACATCAATATCGCCCTCTCGGAGATCCGAGATGCTCTGGAGCTTGCGGATAAGTACATCCGAGGATGAAGTGGGTGACAAAGTGGCTACCTAGCTGATGTTGGTTATCGAACTTGCATCCGCGTCAAAAGTTCCGGATAGCCGTAACGAGGCGCCGGACTGCTGGTCGGGAACTGGGAATTCAGGATGCCGAGGCAGGTCCTTGGCCGGGACTTCATTGCACGGGGCACAGGAGTGCTGCACACCCATAATCGAGCCCCTCGAGCAGCGCATTAACCTATGACATAGGCTGCGCTCGCAATTGTCGCTGCGACATCACATGAGGTGGTTGATCCGCCAAGGCCTGACGCTGCAACCTCACCTATGAGGGCCAGATGGCTCCGGCCAGGCATCAGGCAAAAGGCGTCTCACCTGAAGCGAGAAATCCGGCCTTGCAAATGGGCATCTCAACGAGCCCGCTTGAGGTCCGGCCGCGCAATGTCGCCACACGGTTGACGAGCGGCTATCTATTGGCGTCACTCATGGTTCATCAGGCGTCTCCAAAATCCGGCCTGGTGGGGAATCGAACTTTCTGCCGATCAGCGGGCTTTCGGATATGTCCGTCGGAAACGATGTGGAGAAATTGATGCGGAACCTTATACTGGCCTTCGCAGCACTTGCCCTACCCGCGTGCCAATCGGCTCCTGAACCGCTGCAATCCGCCGCTATCGAACCTGCTGCCATTCCCTCCCAATCCGCCTTGGATCCTGCCGTTGTTCCCCCCGGCCCGGCAATAATGGATCAATCCGTGGCAATCATTCCTCCTTCAAAGGGCGTTCCAACAAAGTACGCTGCTTTTTCGGGCAATTGGGTCGGGCGATTGGAAGGCACATATGAAGGTAAACTGTCTGTTCAATCTGTTTCTTCAAACGGAAAGGTGACCGTAACCTACGCATGGGGAATTCTGAGCGATGACAATCCGGGTGAGGCCGCGGGCGAAGGAAAAATTGTAGGGAATACGTTGAAGCTGGGGCGCCTCCCGAATGGCGCGGACGTCAGTTTTAGGATGATGCCCGACGGCACGCTGACCGCAACCCATACGCTCGCCGGCCAGACCTATACGGGCATGTTCATCAGGCAGTGATCAAAGAAGATACGGCCGCGTTCCCGCGGTTTTTGATCCGAGCATCCCGCGCCCTTGGACCATCTCCCATAGCGGCCCTTGAAATACCAGTCCCTGGCGTCATAGTCGCTACGTTCGAGGACCGTGGCGGCCCCGGACCGAAGCATTTCCTCAACATGGGGGTCAGGAGACCCCCCTGACCGCCCACGTCCCAAAACACACCACCGATGCCAATCCCCATTAATTCTGAGGGGCTGCGGGGCGTTTCGGCGCGGCTTGCATGGGTTTCGCGCAGGTTCTGTTGGGACCGGTTTGCGTACGTTATCGAAGGTGTGTGGTGTTGGATCGCCCCAGGTGGACCTGCTTTGCACCGCCTGCGACAGTCCCTAGCGAATGGCGCTATCCTCGCTGCCGCGAATCGGACGCGGGCTTTTTTCTTGTTTCGTGAAACGAAAGGTCATTCCGCAAGTTGGCTTCCCAAAGGAGGAACCCAATGAAAAAGGATGGCGATGGCCGAGTCGAAAAGGGCAATCAGCAATTGCTTGCCCGACGTCTGTCTGAAGAAGTCGGTATTTCAGAGCCGGATGCGCGCGGTCTGATCAAGCTTATCGGCACGGATTGGAATTCGCTGCTTCGTGAAGCCCGATTTCTGAAAGAGAGGCACTAGAACGCTTCTGCCGGTCACATGATCTCGACTGAAAATATTATTGCTCTCGCGGCGGTAGTTTCTGGGCTCCGCCGGCTGTGAGCGAAGAACATGCTTCCGCCCCATCGGAGGGTGTCATGACTGCTCCCGCTACCACGCGCCTTTAGAAGGCAGCGTCGACGACAAAACCCGTGTGATGTGGCTGCTGCACTCCGGAGCGCACTTCGAAGAAGCCACTTTAAAGACATGCTACGGGGTAGAGGCTGTTGAGCCGCGCACCTTATGGCTGGATCATCTCATTGCCAGAACAGGACCGTCCAAGGGAACTGCTGCAGGTGGCGCTTGGTGGGATATTGTCACTGGCATCCGACGAAGGCTAGTGGGTCATACCTCGGCCGGGCCGCGCTATTGGTCCCTCCATGGCGCGGCCTTCTTGGGAGAAGAGATTGACCCGTGGGTACGGTTTGGCTCACGCGCGACTGTGCCGCGTAGCGCAGGCGGACCGAAGCGATGGCGCGATGAAGAGGCGCAGGCCAACCGCCGTTGATCTTCAGGCCGTAAGCCCGGCCCCACACCTCAAACGTTGAAGCCGTTCGCTCGGCACTCGACGCCGTGCGTGGTCCCCGTCAGAGGCGTGAGCCTTGACCGTGGATTCATCTGCAGTGACTGGCAAAGGTAAGATCATCCGAGCCGGCGCCGTATCCCTCCATACAGCTTGCGGCTTGCTCAACTGCGACTGATTTATGCCGATCGTCGGCGCGTTGCGATGGCACCTCGCAGGAAGGGTCTGCCCGGATAACCGGCTCCAGATCGTGGGGGAAGTTCGGCGCATGGACAGGCAGTGCTTCGGCCGAATTGTCGCCCTTTTGAGCCATCGCTGGAAGGATTTCAGCGATCTCGACCAGGATTTCCTTGACCAGATGTCTCATCTGCGCGCCCGCCCTGCGGCCCCTTGCTATGGCGATCAAACTTGCTGACGTAGCCGATGTTCCCGCTTGAGCTGAATGGCGCACGCTCTGCCGGCAAAGATCGATGGAGCGGCTTGACGCGACGGGCCGCGTCCCTCTCGCCTGCATGATCGATATTGGAAAGTCGAAATTTGAACGGACTGTCGCCTGCCTTCGTCGGAGCGTTGGATGATCCGATCACGGCATGTGCCTGACCCCCGACTTGCCTCGCGCAGCTTCTTCCCTGGCTGCTGTCTGCCTCTGACGGGGTCGACGGGAACAAAGGCTCGATCATCCGGTTTGGAACCATCCCGTTAAGCACAGGACGAAAGTGCAGCCTGGCGGATGAGATACGGCAGCCGGATTGCTCATGGCTGCTTCGATCTGCATTCGGCAGCCGAGACTGAGCCCAAATGCCTGCAGGAGACTTCGTATGAGCGAAGCACGACACAGCGAAGGCAATGAGGTGACTTCGATTGCGGGCACGTCGCCCTTCGCCAGTTTTTTCATGGCTGGTTTTGAGTGCTCGTCGCACCGGCGCAAGGACGGCGTCCGCCTCGATCTTATCCGTGCGACCTCGCATTATTTGCACGCCCTGGGCGACTACCGCGGTTGCGCCGAACTCGGTCTTCGTACCGTCCGCGACGGGTTGCGCTGGCACCTCATCGAAACCGCTCCTGGAAACTATGACTGGTCAAGCTGGACGCCGATGGTCGAAGCAGCGCAATCGGCAGGTGTCCAGGTCATCTGGGACATCTTCCACTACGGATGTCCAGACCACGTTGATCAAGGGTCGATGCATTTCATCGATGCCTATGCCTCGTTCGCTGCAGAAGCTGTGAGGGTTCATCGTTCAATCGCCGGTACAGCGCCTTTGTTGTGCCCGATCAACGAAATCTCGTTTTTCGCCTGGGCTGTTGAGGTTGGCTATTTCCCGCGCGTTGGCCCGAAGAAGCGGGGATGGTTCAAGAGGCACCTCGTGAGAGCTGCAATAGCTGGCGTTCGCGCGATGCGCGAGGTCGATCCCGCTTGCAGATTTGTCTGGGCCGAGCCGCTTATCCACATTGCCCCTCGCGACCGGACGCGGACCGAACGGCGTCGGGCTGAAAATGCCCGTCTCGGACAGTTCGAAGCTTACGACATGCTGCTGGGCCGGGCAGAGCCTGAGTTGGGGGGCAGCGACGATGTTGTCGATGTCGTTGGCCTGAATTTCTACCCGCACAATCAGTGGTACCTCAACGGGCCGACGATTCCCATGGGGCACCACGAGTACCGTGCCCTATCCGAGATGCTGATCGAGGTCGCGCATCGATATGGCAAGTCGATGTTCATCGCCGAGACCGGCTCCGAGGGATCAGGCGGGGCGGCGTGGCTCCATTATGTCTGCGACGAGGTGCGTGCCGCAATTGACCTCGAAGCGCCGATCGAAGGTATTTGCCTATATCCGATAACCGCCTATCCGGGCTGGGACAATTCGCGGCATGCGGAGGTGGGATTGTTTTCGGTCGTCCAGGCGGACGGCAGTCGGCACGTCCGCAAGCCCATCGCGGAGGAATTGGCCCGCCAGCGAGCTTTGTTCACGGCGAACCTGACGCGTTAATACATGAGCGGCACGAGGGATGTTGCGAGCGCCTGTCGGCGCCGCCTTGCCACGCTCGATGCTCCCAGGTACGTCCGGGTGGGCGAGCTACAGCGCCCCTTGGGCCAACGACGCCTTCCCCGCGCTCGCCCATTCCGGGACGCTCTTCTGGATGCGGGCGAAGGTTGCCAGGGCCTGCCCGACCACCTGATCCATGTTGTAGTAGCGGTAGGTTGCCAGTCGACCGACAAACCACACGTCGGGACAGGTTGCGCCAAGCGCTTCGTAGCGCTTGAAGAGCTCTTCGTTTTCGGCCCGCGGCACCGGATAGTACGGGTCCCCGATATCGGTGGGATATTCGTAGGTCAGACTGGTCCGCGCGTTCTGCTGGCCGGTCAGATGTTTGTACTCGGTGATGCGGGTGTAATCTTCCGTCTGGGGATAGTTGACGACGGCAACCGGCTGAAACTGCTCTTGGTCGAGGGTGACGTGCTCGAAGCGGAGCGAACGATAAGGAAGACGCCCCAGCTGCCAGCCGAAGTACTCGTCGATCGGGCCGGTATAGATCAGGCGGTTGAACGGTATCTCGTCACGAATTTCGCGGAAGTCGGTCTGCAGCATGATCTTGATGTTCGGATGGTCGAGCATGCGCTCGAACATCCTCGTGTATCCGCCGGCAGGCATCTTCTGGAAGCTGTCGCTGAAATATCGGTCATCGCGGTTGGTTCTGGTCGGCACTCGTGCCGTCACCGATTTGCTCAGCTGGTTCGGATCCACGCCCCATTGCTTTCTGGTGTAGCCACGGAAGAATTTTTCGTAGAGTTCGCGTCCCACGGTGCTGACGACAA
This sequence comes from Mesorhizobium sp. M7A.F.Ca.US.005.03.1.1, assembly GCF_003997975.1. NCBI lineage: Bacteria > Pseudomonadati > Pseudomonadota > Alphaproteobacteria > Hyphomicrobiales > Phyllobacteriaceae > Mesorhizobium > Mesorhizobium sp. M7A.F.Ca.US.005.03.1.1. Next base: position 8,590 of record NZ_RZRO01000087.1, on the reverse strand, counting down.
CATCCTCGGCCGTTCGCACGTCCTCTACCGTTTCGCGTCGCGACGCGAAGAACTCCTCCAACTGTGCAGAATTCAGTTCGAGGCCATAAAGGCGGTTTATCGTGTCGAGATTGATCGGGATGGGGAGCAGTATCCCATCCACCGCCGCCAGAACCCTATGCTCGTATGTGCGCCATTGGGTGAACTGGGAGAGGTAGTCCACGATCGACTGGCTGTTGGTGTGAAAAATATGTGGCCCATAGCGGTGGATGAGGATGCCGGCTTCATTATAGCAATCATAGGCGTTGCCGCCGACATGGCTGCGGCGATCGACCAAGAGAACGCTTTCATGACGCTGCGAGGCTATTCTTTCGGCAAGCACGCTGCCGGCAAACCCCGCGCCGACGATCAGCCAATCGAACATGGCTATGCGCTCCTGCGCAACGGGACGACCTTCTTGCGTCGGTAGGCGCCCTCAATGTGAGCGGCCATGGCCGTCCATGTTCTTTCCCACGACATGTCAGCCAGATAGGCATCGACTTGCGGCAGCAGCATCTCACGCGGTCGCAAAAGCATGGAGCGCAGCTTGCTCTCCAAGTCGTCACTGTCGGCGATTTCCACCAGTCCAGCAGCGCCGTAGCTGCGCACGACGTCAACGATCGCCGTCGAGATTACGGGCAGGCCCGCAGCCAGGAACTCTGGCGTCTTGGTTGGGCTGATGAACCGGGTCGCTTCGTTGAGTGCAAACGGCATCCACCCGGCATCCCAATGGCGCAGATAATCGGGCAGGTCGCAGTAGGCCTTGGCACCCAACCAATGCAGGTTGTCGGCCTTCGGCAGGATTGCAGGATCGATTTTGACCACGGGGCCAATCATGACGAAATGCACGTCCGGCATCGTCCGCGCCGCTAGCGCCACGAGTCCGGCGTCCAGCCGCTCGTCGATGACGCCGAAATACCCCACCCTCGGGTGAGGAATGCCGGCCTGATCGGCTGGGTCCTTTCCTGGCAGCCTAGCCTTGTGAAAGTGTTTCACGTCGATGCTGCTCGGAAAGGGGTAAATAGCCTGATGCAGGCGGCGCTTGGTCTCGAACAGGCTCAGACCACCGGTGAAAACGAGATCGGCGCGGCGCAGAAGTGCCTTTTCCATCTGCGCCAGTTCGGGCGGCGCATTCTTGAAAGCGGAGAGTTCGTCCATGCAGTCGTAGACGCATATGTCTGGGTCAAGAAACTCCGTGAAGCGGAGAGCCATCGGCGTGTAATACCAGGCGATCAGCCGGCTGTGCGGCATAGAAGCTATGATCTGCTGAACAAACCTCTGCTGCACGGCATCTGATTTCGCGGCCGACGCGCCGAGCGGCAGCACTGGTGTCACGATCAGGATGTTTGGCGATGCCTCGCTCGTCCGCATCTGCGGCTGTGGCAGTTCTTCGAAAACAGGCTCCTCAAAGTAGACCACTCTCTGCTGCTCGGATGCGAGGGTGAGGATATGCTGCGGCCGTTGATGAACGAAATTCCATCGCAAGTGGGAGAAGCAAACCAGTAGATTTTCCCTGCCTGTGTGTTTACTGGCGGATACCCTGCCCAAGGCTGCTTCCATTGAGATGTTCCTTCCCGTAATCTTTCGTTTATGTTACGACTAACATTTGTTAAGCGCGGATCGAGGAGAAATAGACTTCGATGCCAGCTCCTAACTTTCCAGCGCGTGAGTTGTTCCAAGGTGAAGTGAAGAGCTCTCGGTCACCGCTCGGATGACGAATGCGACCATATTTCCGCGAAGCTGAGAACGCTCGCCGCGCATCGCCGGGCTTTGAAAGCGTGAGCGACGGCGGAATGTCGGTGGAGAACGGACCTGCCGTATTTGCGTTGAAGTCGCTGGCTATAAAATGCGCAGGACATCAAGTTGATTCGCCCGCATCGCTGGCGAGTCCGTGCCAGGCGAATTCCGGGGCTGATATGAAGATCGACTTTGCGACCAACGTTTTTCCGCTGTTTCATCCGCAAAGCGTGGATGACCTCAAGGACCCTTGCCCCGTCTTTGATGGCAGCCTGTGGCACGTCTTCGGCTCGAGCGGCACGGTGACCACCGAGACGTGGACGATACTGCACGCCACGGCGCCGGACCTTTATGGGCCGTGGACCGAGCATCAGTCGATCGAGCTTCCAATCAATGGGAGTGGTGTTGCGGCTCCGGGGGTCATCCACGAAAGCGGCGTCTTTCACATGTTCATCCAGACCGAGTTCATGAAGTCTGGCGGCCGCTGCGAGCATGCGGTTTCCAATGACGGGTTCCAGTGGGTGGTTCTTAGCCCCGCAATCCTCGCGATCCCGGACACGGAGGAAGATGGCATTTACGATCCGCATCCCGCACTTATTGGCGGCAAGCGCTACCTCGTCTATTCCGCCATGCCAAAATTCACCAGGGTGCCGCAGCCCGACATCTATCTCGCACGCAGCCAATCCGACTCATGGTTCGGTCCCTGGAAGCGGATCGGCAAGATCCTCGACCACAATGATGTGCCTCACCACAACACAAGAGAGGATCCCGACTATGAATGGGGCATTGAGGGCGCACAACTGGTCGAATTGCCGGACGGTCGCGTGCTTCTCAATGCCACTTGCTTTCTGCCCAATGGCCTTCGCGGGAACCGGCAACGCGTGTTTTTTGCCATCGCGGATAACGTTGCTGGACCTTACGTCTCGATCGGCCCGGTGCTGGAACCAGGCCAGCCGGGAGAGAACGGCCACTCGACAGTGATGATCGAAGGCAGCCAGCTTTCACTGTTTTATCAGAGCCGGGTCGCCACGACTGATCATCGGTGGCGCTACGGCTTGGCCAGATGTGACGTCGCTCTGCTTTCCAGGGTCGCGTGATCCGGTCGGCGCCACTCGTACCGACTGCATCAACGAACTGGACGGCTCGCATTGCGAATAAGCGTCCGTGGCCCGAGACATTCCCGCGGAAAGCCTGCCGGAATTAAGTGTTCCTCGCACGGAACAATGCATCAGAGCTGAGGTTCGGCTGACTTCCAACCAGGAGTCAGCCATGTATTACACCGACAAGAAATTGCAGTACCCGGTTCGTGTGGAAACGCCCAATCCAGTCTTTGCCCGTGCCTTGCAGCAGGCCATCGGCGGAGTAGAAGGCGAGATCCGCGTGGCCTTGCAGTATTTCTTCCAGGCATGGGGATGCCGCGGGCCGGCCAAATACCGCGACCTGTTGTTGAACACGGCGACCGAGGAGCTCGGCCATATCGAAATGCTGGCGACTGCGGTCGCCCTCAATCTTGAGGGTGCACCACTTTCGCTGCAGGAGGACATCTCGTCGGACACGGTCGGCGGCTCGGTCCTCAACGGGATGAACTTCCGCCATATCTTGTCGACCGGCCTGGCCGCACTGCCTGAAAACGCCAACGGCGTTCCCTTCAATGCTTCGCATGTCTATGCCAGCGGCAATCTTGCCGCGGATATGGTCGCAAACGTCACCGCGGAAGGAAGCGGCCGCGTGCTTGCGACCCGCCTGTACAACATGACCAGCGATCCCGGCATGAAGGACATGCTGTCCTTCCTTATTGCGCGCGACACCATGCACCAACAGCAGTGGCTCGCGGCAATCGAAGATATGGGCGGACTGAACGCGTCTCTGCCGGTCCCCAACTCCTTCCCGCAGGAAAAGGAGCATCAGGACGTATCCTATGCCTTCATCAATTGCTTCGTCGAAGGTGTCGAACCAGCGCAGGGACGTTGGAGCGAAGGACCGTCGATGGACGGCAAGGGCGAGTTCTCCCTGGTCGCCGGTTCGCCAATGGGCGAGGAGCCCATGCTGTCGCCGCCTCGGCCAAGTTCCGGCGCCCAGAGCGAGCAGATGATCGACAGGCGGGCAGCCGAATAGGCAAAGATAGCAATGCCGGAGGGAGCCGGCACTCGGCTGTCTCCTACTAGCGGCTCCTGCGGAGTCGGGCGCACCCGGTGGTACCGAGCAACTGGCGCTCCGCACGAGGGATAGTGCGACCCATTGGTGACTGGTGCGTGCCTGACGAAGCTCTCCATTTCCGCTTCGACATAAATGCTTCACCTAGGGAACATCGCCGGCTCCGCGAAGTTGGACAGCCACGGAGGACGTGCACATGAACAGTGTCATCTATCTTATCGGCGTTATCGTTGTCGTGCTGGCGGTCCTCTCCTTCCTCGGTCTTCACTAGGTGGCCCCATGCAGCATGAAAACGATCAGGGCGGACAGCCCACCGATTTCGACAAGGCGAAAAGCGACGTTTCCGAAAGGCTTCGCCAGGAAAATGAGCGTGCCAGCGAGTTGCTTCACGACGCGCGTGATACGGTGACCCGCAAGGCTGGCGACTATGCATCTGAAGCCAGGGAGGTCATCTCCGACAAGGCGCAGGAAGCGCAGCGCGACATCGGATCGAGCCTGGCGGCGCTGGGCGGCGCACTGCGCGCGGCCAGTGATCACCTGGCCAACAACGATGAAAGGAACGCATCGAAGTTCGCATTGGATGCTGCCGGTGGCTTGGAGCGGCTTTCATCGTCATTGAAACAGAAGCCGTTCGGCCAGGTCCTGGAGGACGTGCAGTCCTTTGGCCGGCAAAATCCCGGTGTCCTGCTTGCCGGATCGGTATTGGCCGGATTGGCTCTCGGGCGGTTCATCAAGGCCTCGCCGCCGGCGGGTCGAGAATTTCAGGATGCGCCGGGAGACCTCAAATCCCACACCGATCAGGCACAGGGTTGGTCCGCTGATCGGTCGCAGGATTCGGGCGTCGTCGGCGATGATGGGGCCATGCAGAGCGCGGAGCAGGACAGATGAACACCCAGGACAACCCAAGCCTTGCCGGGCTGATCACCGACTTGGCCCAGAATGTCACCACTTTGGTGCAAACCGAGGCCAGGCTGTTTCGGGCCGAGCTTTCTGAAAAGCTTGCCAAAGCCGGAGCAGGTGCCGCGGAAGTGCTGGGCGGCGCGATCTGCTTGCTCGCCGCGCTAATGGTGTTGCTGCAGGCACTCGTTATTGCACTGACGCGGGCAGGACTTGGCGCGGGGTGGTCTTCCCTGCTGGTCGGCGTGGTCGTGGCGGCCCTCGGCATTATCCTGCTGCGGACCGGGACGGCCAGCATGGCGCCTTCGGAACTTACCCCCGACCGCACCCAGGAACAGCTCAAGCGCGACGCGAGCGTGATCAAGGAACAAGTGAGATGACTGAGAAATCCGCAGCCGAACTTGAACGCGAGGCCGAGGCAGCCCGTGCGCGGGTGATGGAGACCGCCGAATCCATTCGAGGCAGGATGACGCCGGGACAATTGCTGGATGAGTTCACCGGGCTGTTCTCGGGAGGGGAGAGTTCGGCCATGCTCGCCAACCTCAGAACGCAGGTCCGAGACAATCCTTTGCCGGTCACTATGGTGGGCGCGGGTCTGGCTTGGCTGATGTTCGGCAGTGGTACCGCAGACACCGCCCGCGGTTCGGCTGGCTACTCAATGCCCTCGGCGCCGGGACGACATGATGAACGGGAACGTGGAGGCTTGGGCAGCACGCTTTCCGATGCCGCCGCATCGCTGTCATCGGCTGCCGCCAGCGTCGGCGATACCGTTTCCAGCGCGGCAAGCAGCGCCGCGGAGGGTTTGACGGGCAGCACGGCCACTGCAAGATCGGTGACCGGCGACATGGCGGCGAAAGCCGCCCGCTCCGCGCAAGATCTGTTGGAGAACCAGCCCTTGGCCATAGCGGCCGCGGGTCTCGCCATCGGCGCCGCCATAGGTGCAATGTTGCCCCATACCGCAACGGAGGATGAGCAGCTAGGCGCCTATGGCGAAAAGCTTCGCGATACCGCCGAAACCATGCTCGACAGGGGTCTCGACGAGGCCAAGCAGGTCGCCGCCGAAGCCTATGAGACCATCAAGCAGGAAGCTGGCCGGCAACATATGGAAGCAGACACGATCGCCGATCAGCTCGGCGAGATCGTGAAGTCCACAGCAGACAAGACCGAGCACGCCGTGCGTGAACGGATTTCCGATCCATCTCAGCGTCAAACCTAGCTTGAATGATCCTGGATCAACGACAATCGGTCTCTTCAGAAGGGTCGGCGTTGTCCGTCAAACGGTGAACCGCTCAATCATTTCAGAGCGTAGAGGTAGGCCGCGATATCGCGCGCCTGCTGCTCCGAAATTCGGGTCGATGGCATGGCCGTGCGCGGATTGATTTCCCTGGCAGATCGTATCCAGCGGATCAGGTTCTCTGGATTGTTGGCCAGCCCGCCGCCGATAAAGGTGCGGTCAGCAAGACTGGCGTCGAGGCGTGGACCGACCTGCCCTTGCGCGCCCGGCACGCCCGAAATCGTATGGCAGCCGGAACAACCATTCGCAGTCATGATCGGCATGGCGCGCGCAATGTCACCTCCCGTGGCCGCCTCCGCCTCGTGGCGGATGCGCGCCGCCTGATCGGACCACCAGGTCATTCCGGCCACGCCCGCAACGAGCAGCACCAGCGCGGCGCTGGCGCCGGCAAGCAGCTTAGACAAGCTCGTAGGCATGCGCCGCCTCCCCCCTTCCGCTCGCCTTGATCCACAGCGCGGCCAGCAGCAGCGCTGCGCCGCCATAGATCAGTCCAGCGGGAACCCACATCACCAGCCCGGCAAGTTGCTGGTCTTCCAGGGGGCTCAAATTCCATAGTGCCGCACCCACCGCGTTCTGCGGGTACCAGAGCCGCGGCCAGAGCAGCAGGAGCACGCCAAGCAGGCCAGTGTGCAGCGAGGTGACGAAAAGATGCATCACTGCGGTCCCATAGGCATGCTGGCGGCCGGGACGCGGCAAGAGTACCCACCAGAACAGCAGCCCTGTTCCGAAGAAGCTCGCGTGCTGTGCATAGTGCATCACGCCGCGTTCGAGCGCGGCCTCGAACAACGCCGGAAGGTGCCAGATCCATATGGCCAGGCCGTGGGCAATGGTCGCGCTGAGCGGTCGAGTTACGAAAGACCAAACCGCATTCAGCCATCTGCCGTGCCCGGCCATTCCAAGAATGCGCCGGACCCCGGCGGGAAATCCCCACATCAAGGCCGCAGCCGGGCTGGCGGAGACCAGCAGCGGCGCCGCCACGGCCATCAGCAGTTCATGCTCGATCATATGCGCCGCAAAGATCTGCTCACCGAGTGCATGAATCGGGCTGACCAACGCGGCCGTCAACACGCCCCATCCGGCCGTGAACAGCAGAGCCTGGCGCAGCCGCAGAGTCCTGCCGCGGCTGCTGCGCCGCCAAAGCCGGCCAGCTCCAACGACATATATCAGGGCAAGCACGGCAAGTGGCAGGGTGATGGGCAGCGCGAGCGTCCACCCGGCCTCGGGTGCGCCGGCGCCGTAGCAGATGGAAGTAGAGAACAGCCCGTCCAGATTCATCGCAGGCACTCATCCAGGATCAGCGCCGCGCTGCCTTGCATGAGGATCACAAGCGCAAACAGCAACGCCGACAGCATGCCGAGATTGGCGACGAAGCGCTCTGTGGCGCGCGTACGCTTCGGCTTGAATGCGGCACCGCCTCGCCGCTTCGCCCGCCACGACAGCGCCCCGCCGAGCAGCGACAACAAGACGAGCAGCAGCGCCACGGGAAGCACGACCGGCACCTGGCGATTGCATTGCCAGGGCACCAGCGCATAATTCAGCTGTGTCGAGACCGCCCACGCCAGCGGCCCTGACAGAAGACCACCCCAAGACGTTCCCAGGCGTAATGCACGCATCTCAGCCTAGCCTCGGCACCCAGTAGATGAGCAGATAGATCGGAATCCAGGTCAGGACCACGAAGTCCCAGTAGAAGACATTGTCGCCGACATCGCCGAAGCGACGGCCGCTATAGCCGTGGCGCGTGAACATCAGCACAGTCAGCACGATGGTGTCGCCGACATCGGTGATGAGATGGGTGGTGTGCAGCCCGAGCAGCACCCAGAGCATCGATCCATAGGCATTGGTGTCCCAATAGATGTTGAGGGCCGGGAATTCGAACCAGCGCACGACGAGCGGAGCGATGCCGAGCAGCGACATGACCATCAGCCCGATCCGCACCGGCACCATCGAACATTGCTTGGCATAGCGGTGGAGGATGTGGTTAGGCACAAGGCTGACGATGAACAGAATGGTGACGATCGTTCCGGGCCAATGGTTCGGGCGCGGTGCGCTGAGGGGCCAGTCTGGCCATGACTGCGCAAGGTAGAGATAAGCGCCGGCCGCCAGCGCGAAGCCCGTGCCTTCCAGCGCCATGAAACCCAGCGTGCCCCACCAGGTCGGGCTGCGCGGACCGTGCCCGAAGGTGGGCAGGCCAGAAAGATCGGCGGCGGCGCGCTGCTTCATTCCTCGTCCTCCGGATCGCCCTTGGGCCAGAACCATCCGATCAACGTGATGGCGATTGGCGCGGCGCCCCAGACGATCGCCCAGGGCGTGAAGATTGAATAGAGAAACGTGCCGCCGACGGCCAGCGCCGCTAAAAGCGGCCAGATCGAAGGGGCGGCCGATTTCTCGCGAATGTCGGGATGAGCTTCGGCCACGGTCGAGATGAGGAGTTCGCGCGCGTCGACGCGGAGCCCGGTCGCTACAGGGAGCGCCTCGCGCTCGGCCCAGAGC
>NZ_RZRO01000086.1:0-27930 GCF_003997975.1 Mesorhizobium sp. M7A.F.Ca.US.005.03.1.1 | reverse complement strand
AGGGCGAGCGGCGGTCCCGTCACCGCCGCAAGGCCCGACGGCACCAGGATCGTGCCTGCCGAACCTTCCAGCGCGTCTATGGCGTGGGCGAGCGCATCGGTCGTCGGCGTGCCGCGCGTGCCGTAAGTGTATTTCTGGGTGCGAGCCGCCATTGACGCCGCGTCGCGAAAAAGCACGGTCGAGGCATGCACCACCGGCGGATTGACGAAGCCGAAATAGTCGTGCGGATTGTTGCCCGAATGGGCAAGCCGCGTGTTGATGCCCATCCCGCCGCTAAAGTGCTCGCCGTCTTTCGCCATTCTGCGTCGCCTTGTTTGACAAGCCGCTAGCCATAGTGCGGCGGCATGGACCGTGCAACAGCCACCGTCCGCCAGGAGATGGACTTCGAATATGCCAATTCGTCGCGGCAAAAACAGCGATGCGGGGACAGGATATCAAACGAAAAACCCGCCTGTGCGGCGGGTCATCGGCGCAAATCAGCACCATGGACAAAAATGTATCATAGCTGAGGGCAGGGTGTCAAGAAAAAATTCCTATCGCGAAAAGGCGGTCCTTGATTGACCTGCGTTCGGAGCCCTCATCTCCGCCGATCGGCTATTGTGGGCGGCTGCGGAAAGTATATGATTGTCGGCTAATATTAATCGCCGGATTGCTTCGATCAGATGCTGCCGGATGGTTGCTGCCGGTTGACCTCTGGTCCTCCACGATCCGGATCGCGCTCACCAAGCGTGAGCGCGGCAAGGGAGGAATGCCATGCCGGACGTCAAATGGGCCATGAAGGCGCGCGAATTCATCAACTGCAACTGCGCCTATGGCTGCCCGTGCCAGTTCAACGCCATGCCGACATACGGGTTCTGCCAGGCGGTCGCCGGCATGGAAATCGAAAGCGGCCATCACGGCGACACCAAGCTCGACGGATTGCGGTTCGTCGGGATTTTCAGCTGGCCCGGCGCCATACACCAGGGCGGGGGCGAAGCCGCGGTGATCATCGACGAGAGGGCGACGGAAGCCCAACGTGGCGCGCTGCTTCGCATATTGGGCGGTCTGGACACCGAACCGGGTGCAACGATATTCCAGGTCTTTTCGACCACGCTGGAGAAGTTCCACGACCCGATCTTTGCGCCGATCGAATTCAACATCGACGTCGACGCGCGAACCAGTCAGCTGCATGTCGAGGGTATAACCGACGGTCGTGGCGAGCCGATCCGGAATCCGGTCACCGGCGCTGCCCACCAGGCGCGCATCGACCTGCCGCACGGCTTCGAATACGCGATCGCCGAGGTCGGGCGCGGCTGGACAAAGGCGACGGGCCCGATCAAGTTCGAGCTGGCCGATACGCACAGCCATTTCGCCAATCTGCATCTCACGCAGAGCGGCATCGTGCATTGACCTGATCCAATGGGCGACACGGCCCTCGAGGCGGTGCTGCGGCGCGATCGCGCGGTCGTGATGGCCGCGCTCGTGGTGATTGCCGTGCTCGCCTGGGCCTATGTGCTGTGGCTCGCCACCGACATGGTCATGCCCGGCTCCGCCTTGCCGGACAGCGGAGGCGGTGACATGGCCGGAATGGACATGTCGAATATGGACGGGTCGAACATGGGTATGGGCGGCATGGATATGGGCGCCGCCGTGGCGCCAGGCATCCGGGCCTGGGCATTGGCCGATTTCGCTTTCACCTTCACGATGTGGGCGGTGATGATGGTCGGCATGATGACGCCTTCGGTCGCACCGATGTTGCTGCTCTATGCCGGTGTCGGCCGCAAGGCGCGGGCGGATGGCAGGCCCATCGCTTCGACGGGATGGTTTTTTGCCGGCTACCTCGCCGTCTGGGCCGTCTTCAGCCTCGTGGCGACCGGTGCGCAATGGCTGCTCGCCCGTCTTGCCTTGCTCGACCCCTCGATGGCGACCGGCAGCGCGGTCCTCGGCGGCCTCGTCCTGATCGCCGCCGGTCTCTATCAATGGACGCCGATGAAGGGCGTCTGCCTGCGCCAATGTCAGGCCCCGATCGCGTTCCTGGCCGGCCATGGCGGATTCCGCTCCGCTCCGCTCGGCGCGCTTCGGCTGGGCATCGATCACGGCGCCTACTGTCTGGGGTGCTGCTGGGCGCTGATGGCCCTGCTGTTCGTCGGTGGCGTCATGAACGTGCTGTGGATCGCCGGCATCGCCATCCTGGTCCTGCTGGAGAAGACGGTGCCGACCGGGCAGCTGATTCCGCGCGTTTCAGGCGCGTTGATGGCTGGCATCGGGACCTGGATCGTCTTTCAAGCCTCTTGAGAACAGTCTTCGTCTGCGACCTGTATTGGACTGCAGCCGCCAGTAAATCGTCAGAAGACAATCTTGGGACATGGTAGTTCGCCCCACGCGGAGGTCAACAACCACGAGGTATTTGCCCTGGATGGATTTCGCTGCCGCGGCCGGTATCGGCCCCGCGTTGGCGTTGCATCAGCTTTGCCGCCTTTATTGGCCCCTGCTGACTAATTCGCGGGCGTGTTTGTCTGTAAATCAGGCATTTACGGCAATCGGTTTTCAAACTCTTCGGGTTTGGGTCATTTCCCTTGACCTCACAGGAATTATCGCCTTCGATGACATTTGTGAATGGGAGGCGGCGCGTCGGTTACGATGCGGGGTTTCGGGATGGGCCGGGATGAAGCCGCGTTCACACGGGAGAAAAAAATCAGGATTTACTCCTGAAAAACAGAGAAAAGGGTCTGTGGGTCATGAAACACATTGCTATCGGCATTCTAGGCGCCGCCACGCTTGGATTGATGGCGTCCGCCGCGTCGGCGGCCACGCTCGACACCGTCAAGGCGAAGGGCTTCATCCAGTGCGGCGTCTCCACCGGCCTGGCCGGCTTTTCGGCGCCGGACGACAAGGGTGACTGGCAAGGCATCGATGCGGATTTCTGCCGCGCTGTCGCGGCCGCCGTCTTCGGTGACGGCTCCAAGGTCAAGTTCACGCCGCTCAGCGCCAAGGAGCGGTTTACCGCGCTGCAGTCGGGCGAGATCGACATCCTGTCGCGCAACACCACCTGGACCATCAACCGCGATACGGCACTCGGCCTGAATTTCATCGGCGTCACCTATTATGACGGCCAGGGTTTCATGATCAACGCCAAGAAGCTGCCGGGCGTCAATTCGGCATTGCAGCTCTCGGGCGCAGCCGTCTGCGTGCAGAGCGGCACCACCACCGAGCTGAACCTCGCCGACTATTTCAAGGCCAACAAGATGGAGTACAATCCCGTCGTCTTCGAAAAGCTGGAAGAGGTCAACGCCGCCTATGATGCCGGCCGCTGCGACGTCTACACCACCGATCAGTCGGGCCTCTATGGCATCCGCCTGACGCTGGGATCGCCGGCCGACCATGTCGTGCTGCCCGAGATCATCTCCAAGGAGCCGCTCGGACCGGCCGTTCGCCAGGGCGACGACCAGTGGTACCACATCGTCAAGTGGACCTATTTCGCGCTGCTGCAGGCTGAAGAGCTCGGCATCACCAAGGCCAATGTCGATGAGATGAAGAACTCGGCCAGCCCCGAGATCAAGCGCGTTCTCGGCCAGGAAGCCGACACCAAGATCGGTACCGATCTCGGCGTCTCCAATGACTGGGTGGTCAACATCGTCAAGGCCGTCGGCAATTATGGCGAAATGTTCGAGCGCAATGTCGGCTCGGGCAGCCCGCTGAAGATCGCGCGCGGCATCAACGCGCTGTGGACCAAGGGCGGCCTGCAATACGCGCCGCCGATCCGCTGATCGAAATGTGATCCGGGAGGCAGATCATCTGCCTCCCGGTTTCTCTTTCCAGGGGACGGTCGAATGGCATCGCAGGACGTACTTCGCGAGGAGCCCAGCCGCGGTTCCTTCATCAACGATCCGAAAATCCGGGGCATATTCTTCCAGCTGCTGGTCGTCGTGCTGCTGGTGGCGGGCGTCTGGTGGATTGCCCACAACGTTATCGACAACCTGACGCGGTTGCGCATCGCTTCAGGCTTCGGCTTCCTCAAGGGCCGCGCCGGCTTCGATATCAGCGAGAGCGCGATCGCCTATTCGTCGGATTCGACCTATGGCCGCGCCATTCTGGTCGGCCTCCTCAACACGGTCATCGTCGCTATCGTCGGCATCATCACCGCGACAATCATCGGCTTCGTCATCGGCATCGGCCGGCTCTCGAAGAACTGGCTGATCAGGAAGATCTGCACCGTCTATGTCGAGGTCTTCCGCAACATCCCGCCGCTGCTGGTCATCTTCTTCTGGTATTCCGGCGTGCTGGCCGTACTGCCGGCGCCACGCGACAGCATCAATTTGCCGTTCGGCTCCTTTCTCAACCAGCGCGGTTTCTATTTTCCACGCGCCGTATGGGGCGACGGTTCATGGCTGATCTTCCTCGCCCTGCTCGTCGGCATCGCCATGGCGTGGTTCGTCGCGCGCAAGGCGCGGCAACGGCAGATTGCGACCGGCCAGCAATTTCCGGTGTTTTGGACATCCGCGGCGCTGATCGTCGGGCTGCCGCTGCTCGCCTATGCGCTGAGCGGCTTTCCCCTGAGCTTCGACTACCCCAAGCAGTCGACTTTCAACCTGACCGGCGGCTTTCAGGTCCGGCCGGAGTTCCTGTCGCTTTATCTGGCGCTGTCCTGCTATACCGCCGCCTTCATCGCCGAGATCGTGCGTGCCGGCATCAGGGGTGTCAGCGCGGGCCAGACGGAAGCCGCCGGTGCGTTGGGATTGCGGTCCGGATCGATCCTGCGGCTGGTCGTCGTGCCGCAGGCCATGCGCATCGTCATTCCGCCGCTGACCAGCCAGTATCTCAACCTGACCAAGAACTCGTCGCTGGCCATCGCCATCGGCTATCCGGACCTGACGGCGACCGCCGGGACAGTGCTGAACCAGACCGGCCAGGCCGTCGAAGGCGTGGTGATCATGATGGTGATCTATCTCGCCATCAGCCTTCTGACCTCGCTTGTGATGAACTGGTTCAACGCCAAGATGGCGCTGGTGGAGAGGTGAGGTAAGGACATGCAAGAACATGATATGTCCTGGGTGCGCACCGAAATGGTGCTGGCGCAGCCGGCGCCCGCCAGCGTCACCGGCCTCGGCGCATGGGTGCGCAAGAACCTGATCGCGTCTACCGGCGACACCATTTTGACAATCGTCGGCATCGCCCTGGTGGCGATGATCCTGCCGCAAATCATCAATTGGGCGTTCATCAACGCCGTGTGGACGGGGCCGGACCGGACCGTATGCGCCACGGTGGCGCAAGGCGGCATCCAGCCGGATGGCTGGACCGGCGCCTGCTGGGCTTTCGTCAATGCCAAGTTTGGCCAGTTCATGCTCGGCCGCTATCCCATCGAGGAGCGCTGGCGGCCGATCCTGGTCGCCATCCTGTTCGTGGCGCTGCTGGTGCCGATGCTGATGCCGAAGGTGCCACGCAAAGGGCTGAATGCGGTTCTGCTGTTCTTCGTGCTGCCGATCGTCGCCTTCGTCCTGCTGGTCGGCGGCATGTTCGGCCTGCCGCATGTCGAGACCTCGCTTTGGGGCGGGCTCTTGGTAACGCTCAGCCTGTCCTTCGTCGGCATTGCCGTGTCGCTGCCGCTCGGCATCGTGCTGGCGCTCGGCCGCCGTTCCAAGATGCCGATCATCAAGACGCTGTGCGTCGTCTTCATCGAGACGGTGCGCGGCATCCCGCTGATCACCGTGCTGTTCTTCGCCAGCGTCATGCTGCCGCTGTTCCTGCCGGAGGGCGTTTCGTTCGACAAGTTCCTGCGCGCTTTGATCGGCGTGTCGCTGTTTGCCGCCGCCTATATGGCCGAAGTGGTGCGCGGCGGCCTGCAGGCGATCCCCAAGGGCCAGTATGAAGGTGCCGATTCGCTCGGTCTCGGCTATTGGCAGAAGATGTATTTCATCGTCATGCCGCAGGCGCTCAAATTGGTCATCCCGGGCATCGTCAACACCTTCATCGGCATGTTCAAGGATACCAGCCTGGTCATCATCATCTCGATGTTCGACCTGCTCGGCATCGTCAAACAGAATTTTTCCGATGCAAACTGGGCAACCGCGCAGACGGCGAGGTCTGGCCTGATCTTCGCGGCCTTCGTCTTCTGGCTGTTCTGCTTCGGCATGTCGCGCTATTCAATGTACACCGAACGCCGGCTCGACACCGGCCACAAACGCTGAATGCATGTCGCCCAAAAGTGTATAGCGGTTTTGGGGTAACGACAGGCATCATTACCAACAACAAAAGAACAAGGGGATCCCTCTCATGGCCACCGAAAATGCCGTCAGCGCAGAAGAGATCAAGGTCAACGCCGCCAAGATGCAGATTTCGACGACCGATGTCGCCATCGACATCATCGCCATGCACAAATGGTATGGCGAGTTCCATGTGCTGAAGGACATCAACCTGAAAGTGATGCGCGGCGAGCGCATCGTCATCTGCGGCCCCTCCGGCTCCGGCAAATCGACCATGATCCGCTGCATCAACCGCCTGGAGGAGCACCAGAAGGGCAAGATCATCGTCGACGGTAAGGAATTGACCAACGATCTCAAGAAGATCGACGAGGTGCGCCGCGAGGTCGGCATGGTGTTCCAGCACTTCAACCTGTTCCCGCATCTGACCATCCTGGAGAACTGCACGCTGGCGCCGATCTGGGTGCGCAAGACGCCGAAGAAGCAGGCCGAGGAAATCGCCATGCATTTCCTCAAGCGCGTCAAGATCCCGGAACAGGCCAACAAATATCCCGGCCAGCTTTCCGGCGGCCAGCAGCAGCGTGTGGCGATTGCCCGCTCGCTGTGCATGAACCCGCGCATCATGCTGTTCGACGAGCCGACCTCGGCGCTCGATCCGGAGATGATCAAGGAAGTGCTGGAGACCATGGTTGGCCTTGCCGAAGAAGGCATGACCATGCTGTGCGTCACCCACGAGATGGGTTTTGCCCGCAAGGTCGCCAACCGGGTGATCTTCATGGACCAGGGCCAGATCGTCGAGCAGAACACGCCGGCCGAGTTCTTCGACCACCCGCGCCACGAGCGCACGAAGCTGTTCCTGTCGCAGATCCTGCACTAGGCCTTTCGATGTTTGCGAGGAGCCCGGCTGAAACACTGCCGGGCTCTTTTGCGTATGGGATAACAGGCGACCGTTCCTGTCGCGCTGGAGCGCTTTTGCAGAGCCGCTTTTCATGAAGAGACTGGGACGTTTTCTAGGCCTTCTGTTGATTGTCGTCGCTCTCGCCGTGACGACGGGCACCCTCGTGCCGCGGCCGCTGTGGCCGGCGGCCGCCGCCATGCCCGCAGCGACGCGCCACATCCTGGTGCTGAACAATCCGATCCACACCGATATCGCCATCCCGGTCGACGATGCCGTGCGCCGGCGTTTCCACTTCCTGGTCGACGCCGGCATACCGGCCGACAGGCCGGAGGTCCGCTACATCGTCTTCGGCTGGGGCGGTCGCGCCTTCTACCTGGAGACGCCGACATGGTCCGAGCTGAAGGCGGTACCGGTGATGAAGGCACTGACCCTCGACTCGTCGGTCATGCATGTCGATGTCGCCGGTGACATCCTCGAACCGCGTCCTGACATCGCGGGGTTCGACATCACAGAGGACCGGTTCGCGGCGTTGCTCGATTTCATCGATGCGAGTTTCCAGCGCGGACCGGAAGGCCCGATCCTCGTTCCGGACGCGGCCTATTCCAGGTTCGACGGCTTCTACGAAGCCAACGGCCATTTCAACGCACTGATCGGCTGCAACACCTGGACGGCGGCCGCCTTGCGCACCGCAGGCTTGCGCACCGGCTGGTGGAACCCGCTGCCTGTATCGCTCGGCCTGTCGATGCGGCTTTATAATTGAAGGCCATTCCGGCGATCAGCCGGCCTTGCGATCCTGTTTGGACACATATTCTCGAAGCGCTCTGTTGATTGCACTCTGGTAGCCGCGACCATCCGGTGCGCGCCTTTTGAACCAGGCGACGAGGTCAGAATCGAGACGCAGGGTCAGTTGTTGCTTGACCGGCTTGAAATAAGGATTTCGGACGGCGTTCTGCCAGAATTCCTCGGTCAATTCGGGAATATCGCTCGTGTCGACATCATCCTCTGGTCGCGCTTTCAAAGCCGCGATCTCCGCTTTCTGTGCTTCTGTCAGAGGAGGCGGATTGGCCGGGTCGAATTCATATCGAACGATTTTGCGCATAATGCCTTTTCTCTTTGGACGTAGCTCGCCGCGCTGAAATGATGCGGATCACCTCGATCCCGTCTTCCTCTCGATCTGCGTGTGCAACCAGCAATACCAATGCGGTCTCAACCAAGCCGGTTGTCTGCCAACGATATTCGCCCCCTTCAATTCGATCATGCTCCAATAGCGCGAAAGGATCGGCGAAAACGCGAACGGCGGTGTCGAAGCTTACGCCATGCTTACGGAAATTGGATTTCGCCTTTTCGGCGTCCCATTCAAATCGCAATTTGCGCCTCGTTGACTACAAAAGTGTAACTACAAATTGCCATTACGTCAAGGTCGACCGATGTAAGCATTCTAAGGAGCCCGCCACCCATAAAGCCAGTCCAGATCCGCCGCGAGTTTTTCCGACGAGCGCGCCTTCAGGAACACATTGCGCGCAATCGCCACTGGACCCGAGGCATGCCAGGCCAGCCGGTTGACAGCGCCGCGTCGGGTGACCTGCGCGACACGCGGCCGCCGTGACTGTTCCCAGACGGCAAGTGCGGCCAGGGGGTCGGCAGGGAAGTCGGCGATGATGTCGGCAAGCGTCGCCGCATCCTCGATCGCCATGGCCGCACCTTGCGCTGCGAATGGGGTCATCGCATGCGCGGCGTCGCCGATCAGCGCGATGCCGTTCGGTGTTGTCCAGGGCTGTTGCGGGTCAACAGTGTGGATCGGCCATGCGGTCCACGGGCCGGCCTGCTCGACCAGACGGGCAAGTTCTGTCGCGGTGCCGCGCAGGGCTCGGGTCAGGATCCCGGCGTCGGCGTTGCCGGACCAGCCCTCGGCAATGCGGTCGCCCCTGGTGAAGGCCGCGAGATTGAAGGCCGCACCCTTGCTGACGGGATAGGCCACCATATGGAAGCCAGGATGCAGGAAGGTGGTGACGCAGTCCCTGGCGCCGATGGCGGCAAAGCTCCGACCGGCGGCGCTGCCGGCCGCGACCGTGGCGCGCCAGGCCAGTTCGCCGGAGAAATGGTTTCTTGGCGAGCCCTTGGCCGAATCGACAAGTGCGCGCACCGATGACCAGACGCCATCGGCCCCGACCAGCAGGAAGCCCTCCGCCTCGATGGTCTTGCCGTCGATCTCGGCCGTCGCCGTGATGCCATGCGGGCCGGAGGCAACGTCGCCGATGCGCGCGCCGGTGGTGAGATGGATATCCGGCACCTCGGCAACGCGCGCGGTCAATGCGCTCTGCAGATCGGCCCTGTGCGCGACGAGATAGGGTGCTTGCCAGCGGGTTTCGGCGGCTTGCCCCAGCGGCACGCGCGCCAGTTCGCGCAAGGTCGCGGCCTTCTTCAACACCACGGCTTGCGGCCGCACCGCTGCCGGCAGCAGCCGGTCGAGCACGCCAAGCTGGCGAAGGATGCGCGTCGCGTTTGGAGAGAGCTGGATGCCGGCGCCGGCAGCTTCCAGGCGCTGCGCCTGTTCGAACACCCGAACCGCGTAGCCGCGCGAGGCGAATGCAAGGGCTGCGGTCAATCCGGCGACACCGGCCCCGGCGACGACAATTTGCCGGGAACGCGTGTCGTTCATCGGGCTGGTCGCGAAAGTCTCAGGCGGCCTGTTCGATGTAGATGCATCCGGCCGGCAGCGTTTCCGTCGCCTTCAGCTTCGGCGAATAGCGGTAGAGCGTCGAGCAATAGGGACAGACTTTTTCATTGTCGTCGCCCATGTCCAGAAACACATGCGGGTGGTCGAAAGGCGGATTGGCGCCCGTGCACATGAATTCCTTCACGCCGATGTCGATTGCCGGATAGCCCGCATCGTTCTGAAAATGGGGAATGGAACCGCCTGCCATCGTCGTCTCCTTAACGCAGTCTCGTCTGCATCTGGATCATATCAGGCCTCTTTGCAAGTTCGATGAAATCAAACTGTCGCAAAAGCCTGTCAGAGGATAAGTTAAGCCGGTTAACCCATGGCCCGAAAACCGATTTCGGTTTCCGGGAGGGACCATGGGTCGCTAGAGTGACTGGCTAGCCGGCTTGAGCGGGTGTGGAAGAGCGGGAATCATGAACGAACTGAAGCCGGTGCAGAACGAATTCGTGGATGTCGAGGTGGCTCGCCCGGAAGGCGGCAACCCGGACCGGTTTGTCAACCGCGAGTTTTCCTGGCTGCAGTTCAACCGGCGCGTTCTCGAGGAGTCGCTGAACCTCAATCATCCGCTGCTGGAGCGCGTCCGCTTCCTGTCGATCTCGGCCGCCAATCTCGACGAGTTCTTCATGGTCCGAGTCGCCGGTCTTGCCGGCCAGGTGCGCGAGGGCATCACGCTGAAGAGCCCCGACGGCCGCACCCCCGAACAGCAGCTCGAACAGCTGCTGCGTGAGGTCGAGCGGCTGCAGGAAGACCAGCAGAAGAGCCTTTCGGCGCTCACCGTGCTGCTCAACAAGGAAGGCATCGAGAGCATCACCCGCGATGCGCTGACCAAGGACGAGAAAATCTGGCTGGAAGACCATTTCCAGGAACAGGTTTTCCCGGTGCTGACCCCGCTGTCGATCGACCCGGCGCATCCGTTCCCGTTCATCCCCAATCTCGGCTTCTCGATGGCGCTGCAATTGCGCCATCGCAAGAACGGCGAGGAGATGAGCGCGCTGCTGCGCCTGCCGGTGGCGCTGAAGCGCTTCATCCGTCTGCCGGACCGCAAGCATCATGTCCGCTTCATCCCGCTGGAAGAGGCTGTCGGCCTCTATATCGGCAAGCTCTTCCCCGGCTACGAGGTCAAGGGCTCCGGCACGTTCCGCATCATCCGTGACAGCGATATCGAGGTCGAGGAGGAGTCCGAGGACCTCGTGCGCCTGTTCGAAACGGCGCTGAAGCGGCGTCGGCGCGGATCGGTGATCCGCATCGAATTCGACAGGCTGATGCCTGGCGAATTGCGCGATTTCGTCGCCGGCGAGCTTGGCGTGTCGTCCAGCCGCATCAGCGTCTTGACCGGTCCATTGGCGCTCAGCCAGATTTCCGAGATCGTCGCCGTTCCCCGCGACGACCTGAAATTCACGCCCTACAATCCGCGTTTTCCCGAGCGCATCCGCGAGCATGGCGGCGATTGTTTCGCCGCCATCCGCGAGAAGGACATCGTCGTCCATCACCCTTACGAATCCTTCGATGTGGTGGTGCAGTTCCTGCGCCAGGCAATGGCCGATCCGGAGGTGGTGGCGATCAAGCAGACGCTTTACCGCACCTCCAACGACAGCCCGATCGTGCGCGCGCTGGTCGACGCGGCCGAGGCCGGCAAGTCGGTCACCGCGCTGGTCGAGCTCAAGGCGCGTTTCGACGAGGAAGCCAACATCCGCTGGGCGCGCGACCTGGAGCGGGCCGGCGTGCAGGTGGTGTTCGGATTTCTCGAACTGAAGACACATGCGAAAATGTCGCTGGTGGTGCGGCGCGAGGACGGCAAGCTGCGCAATTACGTGCACCTCGGCACCGGCAACTACCATCCGGTCACCGCACGCATCTACACCGACCTGTCCTTCTTCACCACAGATCCGACGATTGCCCGCGATGTCGCCCAGCTGTTCAATTTCATCACCGGCTATGCCGAGCCGACGGACGAAATGCGGTTGGCGATCTCGCCGTTCACGCTGAGAAGCCGCATCCTGAAGCACATTGCCGACGAGATTGCCTACGCGGTGCAAGGCAAACCGGCGCGCATCTGGATGAAGATGAACGCCCTCGTCGATCCGATCATCATCGACGCGCTCTACGATGCCAGCCGCGCCGGCGTCGAGATCGACCTTGTCGTGCGCGGCATCTGCTGCCTGCGGCCGCAGGTTCCGGGCCTGTCGGAAAACATCCGCGTAAAATCGATCGTCGGCCGTTTTCTCGAGCACAGCCGCATCTATTGTTTCGGCAATGGTTTCGGCCTGCCGTCGGACGAGGCGATCGTCTACATCTCCTCGGCCGACCTGATGCCGCGTAATCTCGACCGCCGCGTCGAAACCATGGTGCCGATCACCAATCCAACTGTGCATGAACAGATCCTTGGCCAGATCATGCTGGGCAACATTATGGACAATCAGCAAAGTTTCGACGTATTGGCTGATGGAACCTCCCGGCGCGTCGTGCTGGAGGAGGGCGAGGAACCGTTCAACGCGCAGGAATATTTCATGACCAATCCGAGCCTGTCGGGACGGGGTGACGCGCTGAAGTCGCATGCGCCCAAGCGCATCGCGCAGTTCAAGCGCCGCAAGAAGAACGCCGCAGCGTCCGGCTGATGCTGTCTGATTCTCAGGGCCGGCTGCAGGACCGCCGACCGCTGTCCATCATCGACATCGGATCGAACTCGATCCGTCTCGTCGTCTATGAGGGGCTGGCGCGCTCGCCGACCATGCTGTTCAACGAAAAGATGCTGGCCGGTCTCGGCCGCGGCATCGTTTCGACCGGCAAGCTCGACCCCGAGGCGGTAACGCGCTCGATGGAAGAGTTCCGCCGCTTTCGTGCGCTTTCCGACCAGGCCGGCGCCGAGCAGATGTATGTGCTGGCGACCGCGGCGGCCCGCGAGGCGGTCAACGGCCCCGATTTCATCCACCGCGCCGAGGATGTGCTGAAGACCGAGATCCGAGTGATCAGCGGTCGTCAGGAAGCGTACTATTCCGCGCTCGGCGTCATTTCCGGTTTCCATCCGGCCGATGGCATCGCCGGCGATCTGGGCGGCGGCAGCCTCGAACTGGTCGATGTCAGCGGCGAGGCGATCGGCGACGGCATCACGCTGCCGCTGGGCGGCCTGCGCCTGCAGGACATGGCGAAGAACTCGCTGACCCAGGCGGCCAGGATCGCGCGTGACGAACTGGCGAAGGCCAAGCTGTTGAAAGGCGGGCAGGGCAGGCCCTTCTACGCCGTCGGCGGCACCTGGCGAAATCTTGCCCGGCTGCACATGGAAATGACCAACTATCCGCTTGGCGTCATGCACCATTACGAGATATCGGCCGAAAGCGCGGCGAACTTCCTCAAGCAGGTGGCCAAGGCCGAGATCGAGAAGGTCAAGGGCATCGAAGGCGTTTCGAAGAACCGCCGTTCGCTGCTGCCCTATGGCGCCATCGTGCTGCAGGAGATCATGGCGGCGATGCAGCCGTCGAAGATCATCGTCTCGGCGCTCGGCGTGCGCGAAGGCTTTCTCTATTCGCTGCTCGACGAGGCGGAGCAGAAGGCCGATCCGCTGATTTCGGCCTCGGAGGAACTCGCCCGTCTGCGCTCGCGCTCCGTCACCCATGCGCACGAACTTGTCGACTGGACCGCCAAGACCTTTGCCGCCTTCGGCATCGACGAGACCGAGGACGAGGCGCGCTACCGCCACGCGGCCGCATTGCTGGCCGACATCGGCTGGCGCGCGCATCCCGAATACCGCGGCAAGCAATCGCTCAACATCATTGCGCACGCGTCCTTCTTCGGCGTCGACCATCCTGGCCGTGCTTTCCTGGCGATGGCCAACGCCTATCGTCACGACGGCATCTTCAACGAAGCCATCGCCCCCGAGATCAAGGCTCTGGCATCGCCGCGTTATCTGGAGCGCGCCCGCGTGCTCGCCGCGATGATGCGCGTCGTCTACCTGCTGACGGCGTCGATGCCCGGCATCATGCCCAGGCTGAAATGGGAACAGCGCGCCAACGGCGTGCTGGCGCTGGTCTTGCCGGCATCGCTGGCGGACCTCTATGGCGAGCGGCCGGCCGGGCGCCTGGCGCAGCTGGCCAGGATCACCAACCGCCGGCTGGTGCTGGCCGTCGAGGGTGGCCCCAGCATGTCGGTGAAATAAGGCGCTAGCTGCTAGCAGACCCGTGTCTTATCTGACTTAAGCGGAGACTTGCCGGTCGTACTTCGCCGGCGGCTTCGCGTTTGATGACCGGCTTCCCCAATCCGTCGCTGCTTTGCAGCGTCACCTTTCCCCCATCCGGAGGGAAAGGAAGGGAGCCTCGTTGGAAGAGCGTTGGCGGCAATAGGCTCGCGCCCTTCCTCTACCCCGTCGATCGGGGGAGAGCGACTATCTGGGGTGTCAAGTTGCACTCGCGAACTCGTTGCGCGCATCGCGTGCTTTTGCATTGAGGATGACGAGGAGTTTTCTGGCGAGTGCGATGCGGATGAGCATTTTTGGCTTTCCCGCCTGTTGCAACCGTTGAGCGAAAGCTTTGAGATTGGATCGAATTTGGCCACGATGGCTGCGACGATGAAGAGGATGCCACGCGGCCCGGCGCGTCCGCCGCGCACATGCCTGTTGCCGGTGCGCTTGCCGCTATCGTTGGCGAAGGGAGCGAGGCCTGCCAGCTTGGCGATGGCCTTGTTGGAGATGAGGCCGATCTCGGGCAGTTCGGCCATCAGGCGGGCGACGGTGCGTCCGGCCACGCCCTTCAGCGAACGAAAGGCCTGCTCCAGCCTGGCCCACAGCGGATCGTCATCGATCATCGAGGCAATCTCGCCTTCCAGGCGCCGTTGCTCGCGCTTGAGGAAGGCCAGCATCGCCTCGATGCTGGCGCATACCTCGGCGTCGCGTGCGGCACTTCTACGCTGCTTGTTGATGGTCGCATCGCCGACAATCTGGCAAAGCCGGCCAACCAACGCGGCAAGCCGCTGCTGGGCGGCGCTTGGCGGTGGCGTCGGCACAGTGTTCTTGACTGCGCCGTAGTGGGCGATGACAGCGGCGTCGATCCTGTCGGTCTTCTCAAGATAGCCCATCGCCTCGGCGAAACGGCGCACGCTCTTGGCATTGACCACGCCGCACGGCATGCCGTGCGTCCACAAGAGCATGAATCCCAGCCGTTCATAGCCGCCCGATGCCTCCATCACCGCAAGGGCTGCGTCATGGCTGCGGCAGAACAGCCAAAGAGCTGCGATCCCCGCCGCGTCGTTGGCGAAGCGCGCTGCCGCTCCGCCAGGCCAGACATGCGCGTCCAGCCAATCTTTCGAAACATCAACTCCACAAATAATCCTGTTCACGGTAACCTGCCTTGTGCGTACGGTTGGAACCAAGCGACTGTTCGGTCGTGCGTGATGAAGGCGAAGATCCCAAGCTCTCCCGCGGCTGTAACCTCAGGTGGTACGGGCGACTTCGCCAAGCCAAGGTCCGGGCGGCCACCCGGACCTTGGCTCAATCGCTCTAATCCCACGAAATCTCTCTCGTGTAGATACAAGGTGGCTCGGCAAAGCCGGGACGGAGTGGGGGGCGACCAGCTCGGGCGCGTGTAAGCAAAAATATCAAACCGCGCCGCGCCCGTCGATCGACCATGCGCCGGCGCCGGCCATCGCCAGCGCTACAAACCCACCTGATATCGCAATGTCCTTCATCAGCATCTGCTGGTGCAGGAAGGCGAGCATCGCGTCGCCGCCGCCCTGGCCATAATGGCCGATGAAGCCGGCGACGATACAGAAGGCAGCGAGCAGAAGCGCTATGATCCGGGTCTGGAAACCGACCAGGATGAGCAGCCCGGCGATCAGTTCGAACAGTCCCGTGCCCCAGGCGGCAAGTGTCGGCAGCGGCAGGCCGAGGCCGGCGAAGTAGCCTGTGGTGCCGGCGATGTCGCTCAATGCATGGAAACCGGAAGGCACGAACAGGGCGGCGAGCAGCAGCCGGGAGAGCAGGAGCAGCGCGTTGCGGGGCATGTTCACACTCCGTTGTCGGCCGCCGGCCGGCCTCGTCCCGATAGCCCCGATCCTATCAGAAACTCCGGCCGACAGATCGGCGATCATGCACCAACAACGAAAAAGCGGCGCGGAAAATTCCGCGCCGCTTTCTTGTTCGGCTATTGCCGGGTCTTGGCTCAGCCGCGCTTGGCGTCGATCGAATAGGCACCGGCGCCCGAGGAAGCCAGCACGAGGAAGCCGCCCGCAATGGCGAGGTTCTTGAGAAACTGGATCATCTGCATCTGGTCGGCCCAACCGGTGTGGGCGACCAAACCGGTAGCGACCGTGAAGACCGCCAGCACCCAAGCGACAATCCGGGTCTTGAAGCCGACGAGGATGGCGAGGCCGCCGAGAAGCTCGATCAGGCCGACGACGGTGGCCGTTACGGTCGGCAAGGGCAGGCCGAGGCTGCCGAAATAGCCCGCTGTTCCGCTAATGGCGGTGAGCTTGCCGAAACCTGAAAGCAGGAAGATGACCGCGAGCAGGACGCGGCCGAGGAGGATGGTGGTCGAGGCATTGGATGCGCCGGAACCGGCGACTGAAATGTTGGTGGACATGGTGGCTCTCCGGGATGGGTTGATGCCGGGGAGATAGAGCAAACCGACTGTTCACCAAAGCCACCAGACTGGCGACACATTGTTCACAGTACTTACGTTTCCGTGATCGGGCGGCCTGCGCAAAATTCGCTTCGGGTGAGGTCGTGACGGGAGTAAATTCTCCCCTCACGAAATATCGGGCTTTTGGTGACGCAATTCCGGACCGAAAACCGCAGACACTTTTCCTGGAATTGCCTACCCCGGATGCGTCATATCCTCCGGCCGCACCAGGCGGTCGTAATCGGCTTCGCTGACCAGCCCGGTGGCGAGCGCTTCCTCGCGCAAAGTGGTGCCCTTCTTGTGCGCGGTCTTGGCGATCTTGGCGGCATTGTCGTAGCCGATGGTCGGCGCCAGCGCCGTCACCAGCATCAGCGATCGGTCGAGTGCCGCCTTGATGTTGTCTTCGCGGGCCTCGATGCCGACGACGCAATTGTCGGTGAAGGAGACCGAGGCGTCGGAGAGCAACTGCACCGACTGCAGGAAGTTGTAGGCCATCAGCGGATTGTAGACATTGAGCTCGAAATGACCCTGGCTGCCGGCGAAGGTGAGCGCCGCATTGTTGCCGAACACCTGTACGCAGACCTGCGTCAGCGCCTCGCACTGGGTCGGATTGACCTTGCCCGGCATGATCGACGAGCCCGGTTCGTTTTCCGGCAGCGACAGTTCGCCAAGGCCCGAGCGCGGGCCTGAGCCGAGGAAGCGGATGTCGTTGGCGATCTTGAACAGCGCGGCGGCCGCCGCATTGATGGCGCCGTGCGAAAACACCATGGAATCATGGGCCGCCAGCGCCTCGAACTTGTTCGGCGCGGTGACGAAGGCGATGCCGGTGATGGAGGCGATGCGATCCGCGACCCTTTCGGCGAAGCCGACCGGCGCGTTGAGGCCGGTGCCGACGGCGGTGCCGCCCTGCGCCAGTTCCTGCAACCCGGGCAACGTCAGCTCGATGCGCTTGATCGACGAAGCGACCTGCGCGGCATAGCCCGAAAATTCCTGGCCAAGCGTAAGGGGGGTGGCATCCTGCGTGTGCGTGCGGCCGATCTTGATGATGTGATTGAACTCTCTGCTCTTGGCGGCGAGTGCCTTGTGCAGGTGCTTCAGTGCCGGCAACAGATCGTGCACGATGCGTTCGGCGCAGGCGATGTGCATGGCTGTCGGATAGGTGTCGTTCGACGATTGGCTCATATTGACGTGATCGTTGGGATGCACCGGCTTCTTGGAGCCCATGACACCGCCCAGCATCTCAATCGCCCGGTTGGAGATCACCTCATTGGCGTTCATGTTGGACTGGGTGCCCGAACCGGTCTGCCAGACCACCAGCGGGAAATGCTCATCGAGCTTGCCGTCGATGACCTCTTGCGCCGCCTCGACAATCGTCTTGCCGATCGCAGGATCGAGCCGCTTGAGCTCCATGTTGGCTTCGGCCGCCGCCCGCTTGACGATGCCCAATGCGCGCACGATCGACGCCGGCTGCTTCTCCCAACCGATCTTGAAATTGCCGAGCGAACGCTGCGCCTGCGCGCCCCAATACCGGTCGGCGGCGACTTCGATGGGACCGAACGTGTCGGTTTCGGTTCTGGTCTTTGCAGCGGTCACGGGTCTCTCCTTGTCGAAGTCGGCAACGGCGTATCGCGTTGCACAAACGGCTTCAAGCGGAGAATGCGGGCGGCGAGGATGCAAATCGGTTGAAGGCGCGGCGCGTCTCTCCTTCTCCCACAAAGGGGAGAAGGGAAGGACTGCGCAGTTTCGGCCTCTCACCCCAGCGGCGGACCGACAATGTCGATGCCGTTTTTTGCGCAAAGCTGCACCAGTGCCGCGATGATTTCCGGTGTTGGTTCCATCAGCGGCGGCAGTTCGGGCTGTTCGGCGGGACGGCTCGCCTGACGCAGCATCGTCTCAAAATCCGAACCGCGCGTGATGGTGAGGGTGCGCGCACCTTCCGGGGATTCGACCCGGTAGGTGTGCGGCAGGCCTTTCGGTGCGATGACGGTTTCGCCGGCGTCCGCAATGCGTTCGTGGCCGTCGATCTGAAAGCGCAATCTCCCCTCCAGGATGTGAAACACTTCGTCTTCCCTGCGATGCTCATGCAGCGGCGGCGAGTCGCCATAGGGCATGTGATGCTCGACGACGCAGGTGCCGTCCTCTCCTGCCATCGACGAGACGTGGATCGCGACGAGCGTGTTGTTGAACCAGAAGAGTTCCTTGCCTGTGATCGTGCCGGGGGTCATTGTCATGGCGTGTCTGATCCTTCTGTTGCCTGTGCCTGCTGGGCCGATGACGATCTAGCCAGGGATACGCCGACAACGGAAATCGAATGATCGTATGGGGCGAATTGATGCGATGAATTTGAACGCGCTCGACCTCAATCTCATCAAGGTGTTCGACGCCCTTCTGCGGGAGAGAAGCGTTACGCGTGCCGGCGAGCAGATCGGCCTCAGCCAACCTGCCGTCAGCGCTGCGCTCAATCGCTTGCGACATCTCCTCAACGACCAGCTGTTCGTGCGACGGGGCAATGACATGATGCCGACACCGCGCGCCGAGAGCATGGCCGAGCCGTTGCGCGTGGCGCTTCGCGAGATCGAACGCGTCTTCCATTCGGCCAAGGCGTTCGATCCGGCGGAACTGGAGCGAACCTTCACGTTCATGGGGGCGGATTTCTTTTCCATGATGCTGATGCCAGCGCTGGCGGCACGCATCGCTGGCGCCGCGCCGCGCGCGTCGCTAAGGTTTCTCGATAGCGCGCGCGGCGATGTCTCGCGGCTGCTCCAGGACGATGAAATCGACGTAGCGCTCGAGCGTCCGCTGGAGGTCTCCGACTGGGTCTCAAGCACGCCTCTGTTCCATTCACCATTCGCCATCATCGCCGCGCACGACAACGCTGCGATCAGGCAGGCGGGAATCATGGAAGGCAAGACTCTGCCGATCGACCTCTTCTGCGAGCTGCCCCATATTCTTCGTTCTATCGACGGGTCGATGTCGGGCTCCACCGACGAGGCGCTCCGCAAGATCGGGCGGACGCGCCGTGTAAGCCTGACCCTGCCGCACTTTCAGGCTGTCGCATTAGCCGTGGCAAATGGAAACCACCTGTCGGCGGTGCCCAGGCAGTTCGCGGTTTGGGCGGCCGAGACCCTGCCGCTCGTCATCTTTGAACCGCCGCTTCCCATTGCTGTTCCGGAAATCAGGATGTACTGGCACGCGCGCCACGACGACGAGCCACCCCATCGCTGGGTTCGCGATCAGGTCCTGGAGGCGGTAGGCGTACTTGGATTTGTAGAAAGTGGCGTCGCAGAAAATGTCGGCGCTTGGCGTGGCGCCCGGACGGATCAGCCCGCAGTATAACCACCGTCGACGGAGAAGACCCCGCCGCTGGTCCAGGCCGCCTCGTCGCTAGCGAGGTACACTGCGATGCCCGCCAGATCGTCGGGGCGGCCGATTCTGCCAAGCGGATAGCTGCGCTCGACATAGACTTTCAGCTCGGCCTTTGCCTCGGCCGGCAAATTGTCGACGGTCTTGCGTCGCATGGCGGTGTCGACAGTGCCGGGCGCGATGGCGTTGACGCGGATGCTGCGCGGGCCGAGTTCGAAGGCCAGCGATTTGGTCAGCGAGTTCAACGCGCCCTTTGACAGGGAATAGAGGCTCGAGGGCCGCTTCGGGATCATCTTGTTGGCGAAATAGGACGAGATGTTGATCACCGACGCGCCGGCCGCCAGATGCGGCAGCAGACCCTGCGTGAGGAAGAACACCGCCGTCACATTGAGCGCGAAGGATTGTTGGAACTGCGCCTCGCTGACGGTCTCGAACGGCACCAGGAAAGCCACCCCGGCATTGTTGACGAGAATATCGAGCGGCCTGCCGGATTCTTTGACGTGCTCGCCGACGGCCGCAATGCCGGCCGATGTGGCAAGATCGGCCGACAGCGTCTCGATAGTGCCGCCGAGCTGCTTATGGGCGGCGTCGAGCTTTTTGGTGTCACGGCCGACGATCAGGACGTCCGCGCCCTCGCGCGAAAAGGCCTCGGCGATCGCCAGGCCGATACCGTCCGACCCGCCGGTAACCAGCGCGCGCTTGTTGTGAAGTCTCATCGGATGCTCCGAGATTTCTGCGTCGTCGAGAGCACCGTATAGTGGCGGCCAAGGTCAAGCCGTCAGCCTATCCCACAGTATGAACTTCGACCGCTGCCACCCGGCAGGCCGGCCGAGGCTGGTTTAAGCGCCGGCGGTCGCAAGCTCCCCCAAAGCCAGCCGTCCCGCGACATAATTCTTGACCTGGCGGACAGCCTGTTCGCGCGACACACTGCCCGGCTGCAGGCCGAGCCGCAACCAAAGCCCGTCGATCAGCGCGGTGACGCCAAGCGCGATGTCGTCGGCATCTCCGGGCGAGGCGAGGCCGCGCAGGCCCGACAACAGGTTCGAGCGCATGCGCGCATGGATCACCCTCTGGATACGAGCCATCTTCTCGTCGCGCGGCACCTCGGCGCAGAGCGACAGCCAGGCATGGCAGAGAGGCGGCTGGAACAGATGCTCCTCGAAATTGCCCTCGATCACCGCATCCATGCGCTCCATCGGTGTCTGCGCCCGGCGAAGCCGCGCGATCACCGCCTGGCACAGGACGGCGTTTGCCTCACGCATCGCGTGCTCGAACAATTCCTGCTTGTTGCGGAAATAGTGCAGCACGATGCCCTTGGAGGCACCGGCCTGCGCCGCCACCTTTTCCAGGGTCGCGCCGGCAATGCCCTCGCGCTCCAGCACCGCGAAGGCCGCCTGCCGCAATTCCTTGCGGCGGATCTCACTGAGACGCTTGAGTTTCACGGCATCGGTCCATGCATGTCGAATCCACGTTGACATCTTCGTCCGTTCAGATCAAGAATTGACCCATGGGACAATAAAAAGACCGATTGGTCAATTTTGTGGACGAGGAGAACCGAAATGTTGCGCATCCTTGCAAATGGCGTCTGCCTTGCCGGCCTCATGTTGGCCACTCATGCGGCCCAGGCGGCCGAGGCCGAAGAGTGCAAGACGGTCCGCATGGCCGAACCCGGCTGGAACGACCTTGCCTTCACCACAGGAGTCGCAAATGTCCTGTTGGAGGCGCTTGGCTATCAGCCGCAAAGCCAGGTGCTCGGCATCAACGTCATCTACGAGGGCATGAAGAACAGGGACCTCGACCTGTTCCTGGGCTACTGGGACCCGGCCATGGTCACCTATTACGAGCCCTACAAGAAGGACGGCTCGGTCGAGAATGTGCGCGTCAATCTCGTAGGCGCCAAATACACATTCGCCGTGCCGACCTATGTCTGGGAAGCCGGCGTCAAGGACATTTCCGACCTGCACAAATTCGCCGACAAATTCGGCAAGAAAATGTACGGCATCGAGCCCGGTTCAAACCAGTTGATGATGGACGCTATCGCCGATCCCGCCTTTGGCCTGGACGGCTGGCAGGTGGTCGAATCGAGCGAAGCCGGCATGCTTTCCGAGGTCGGCTACGAGATCAAGGAGAAGCAGTTCATCGTCTTCCAGGGCTGGGCGCCGCACCCGATGAACACGATGTACGACTTCAAATATCTGACCGGCGGCGACAAGTTCTTCGGCCCGAATTTCGGCGCCGCGACGGTGACGACGCAGGTGCGCAAGGGCTATCTGCAGCAATGCCCGAACGTCGCACAGTTCTTGAAAAACCTCGCCTTCGACATCGATTTCGAGAATGTCGGCATGGGTTATCTGATCAATGACGGCATGAAGCCGGAGGACGGCGCGCTGAAGGCAATCACGGCCAACAAGAGCCGTCTCGATGCCTGGCTCGCCGGTGTCACCACCTTCGACGGCCAACCCGGCCTTGCCGCGGTCAAGGAAAAGCTCGGCCTGTGAGGGCGGCGGTGCTGAATGCCTGCGCGAACCAGGACGGCTGGGCCGGCCGCAAGCAGTTCGTCACTGTCGGCAATCTCGACATCGCCTATGTCGAGATAACAGGCGCCGAGCCGGCACTGCTGTTGGTGCACGGCTTCACCGACACCAGCCGCAGCTTTTCGCTTCTGGCGCCCTATCTGGCCGGCCGCCGTCTGATCATGCCGGATCTGCGCGGCCACGGCGCCTCGCAGGCCGGCAAAGGCTGCGGCATAGCCGATTTCGCCGACGATATTGCCGGGCTGATCCTACGCTTGCGGCTCGACCGGCCGCTTGTCGTCGGCCATTCGCTGGGCGCCATGGTGGCCATCGCATTGGCAGGGCGACACAGGGAGCTGATTGGCGGGCTGGTGGTGCTGGCCGGCACGCTAAAGCCCGATTTCGCGCCGGATCATCCGCTGGTCGCGGGCGTCGAGGCGCTGCGCGACCCGATATCGCCGGCCGATCCGTTCTACGCCTGGTGGCATGCCTGCAGTCCCGACGTGCCTCCAGCCTTTCTCGCCGGCTTGGCGAGAGACGCGTCGGCATTGCCGGCGCCGCGCTGGCGCGCGATTCTCGAGGAAATCCGCCGCGCCGATCTGAGCGATGCGGCGCGGGCCGTGCAGGCCCGGACGCTGATCATTGCCGGCGCCTGCGACCCGCTGTTCGGCGAGGCGCACCAGCAGGCGTTGCAATCCGCTCTTGCCGGAGCCGTCTTCGTCCGGGCCGAGAGCTGTGGCCACAACCCGCATTGGGAAGACCCGGCCCTTGTCGCCAAGACCATCGTCGAGGCATTTGAAGTCTGATGCATGTCGCCCAAAAGTGGCCCCGGTTTTGGGAGAACGACATGCACAAAAAAGGATCTATTCCTAAGCGCGTCGACGCGCTTTAGGAATAGATCCCGACCAGTGATTGCGATGTCGGCGACAGCCGCAAGGTCTCCGTGGGTTTGGTCAGGCCGGGTTGCGCGGCCCGCCAAAAATCCTGCCATGCCGGCGAGGCGGCAAGCGCGGCCTTGTGGCGGGCATGCGCTTCTGTGCTGGCAAAACCCATGACGCTGATGAAGACGTTTTCGTCAGCCCGTACCGGCAGGCGCGGAAAATTGTTTTCGGCAGGCTCGGTCACGAACGCGGCGAGCAGGCGTGCGTCGGCTGTCATCAGGCACGCCGTCTCAATCTCGAAGCGGGTGGTGAAATCTGCCTCCG
This sequence comes from Mesorhizobium sp. M7A.F.Ca.US.005.03.1.1, assembly GCF_003997975.1. Classification (NCBI taxonomy): domain Bacteria; kingdom Pseudomonadati; phylum Pseudomonadota; class Alphaproteobacteria; order Hyphomicrobiales; family Phyllobacteriaceae; genus Mesorhizobium; species Mesorhizobium sp. M7A.F.Ca.US.005.03.1.1. The sequence continues at coordinate 4,448 of NZ_RZRO01000086.1, read as the reverse complement.
TGCCCGGCTGCAAATGATGAATCTCGATGACAACGATGCCGGTCAGCGGCCTGTTTCGAATGGGCTTTTCGTCGCCGGCCAGGCTTGGCCGCTGCGCCCCCGCAAGGTCGAAGCCGGCGCCCGGCCACGCCGGCTTGAGCAGCAGCACATCGTCGGAATCGATCATCGTCGCGTTGGCCGCATCGCGGTGCGCCGCCCAGACCGGCCCGCCATAGAAAGCGGCAAGAGCATCTTTCCGCGCAGCCATGCCGTCGAAGCCGCGCATCCAGACGAACATGTCAGGCCGATCGAGATCCCGGAACTGGCCGATGATGGTCATGCCGGCGGCCTCCTGGCCCTCGATCAGCCTGCTGTCGAAGATGTCGATGAGCGTGTCGCGTTGGCCTGGCTTCAGCGTGTATTGCCGCAACTCGACGACAGGCGAGGCGAGCGACGAGGGTTTCGGCGCGACGTTCTGGGGCAGGTTCATCCGGCATTCTCCAAAACAGGGTGATTGTCCTGTTTGTAAAACAGACCGGTTGTCCTGTTTTGTCAATATGCTAATGTCCGGCAATGTCAGCAGAGATGATCGCTCAACCAAAACCGCGCCCGGGAAAACGCATCAACGACCCTGAGGGCATGCGCAAGAAAGTGCTCGATGTCGCCGAGGACGCGTTCCAGGCGCGCGGCTATCACGCCTCCAGCATCGGCGACCTGATGGCGGCGGCTGATGTCAGCGGCGGCGCGCTGCATCACCATTTCCCGACCAAGAAGGCGCTGGCGCTGGCGGTGATCGACGAGCGTGTGGCGGCAGCGGTCGAAGAGACATGGATCGCGCCGGTGCTGGCGGCGGCATCAGCCCGCGAAGGCGTGCGCGCGGTGTTCGAGGCCGTGGCGGCGCAACTGGAGCAGCAGGGTTTCGTGCGCGGCTGTCCGCTCAACAATCTGGCGCACGAATTGTCGCTTGCCGACCCGGATTTCCGCATTGCCCTTGCCGGGATTTTTGCCGGGTGGCGGCGTGCGATTGCCGACAAGCTGCGTGCCGACCAGCAGGTAGGCAAGGACGAGGGCACGGACCCCGAGCGCTTCGCCGCGCTGACGGTCGCCGCCTACTCGGGAGCGATGTCGATGGCCAAGGCCACGCAGGATGCCGGTGTGCTGCGGGATTGCCTGGCGGGGCTGGAGCGCAGCGCGCCGTCGCCATCGCCATCGCAGGGCGCATTGGCAGCCAGGCGACGCAACAGAATACTGCCACGGCCGGGAACCCCTTGACTCGCCGTGCTCTGGTTCAGCTACTCGGCCAGCGGCTTGATCGTCTCGTAGCCGTTGACGGATTCCGAACTGGTGCCTTCATCGTAGCGCCGGGCGAGCGCGGCTTGCAGATCTGGCGCATAGAGGGCGGTGAATGAATCCAGCGTCTCGCCGGCACCGTTCTTGAAGGTCTCCTTGACCGCCAGGACATTGTATTTGCACTCGCCCAGGCTGAATGTCTCCTTGCCCTTCACGACCAGGCTCAGCGTCTTGGTGCCCTTCGGCGGCTTGTTCGGCGACAACTCGACGAACTCTATCGCGGCCTTTGTCCCCGCCTTCAGCGGAAACAGCTTTCGCAGATCGGAAAACGGGATCATCGCCTGGCGACCGGTGTCGCTGTCGCGAAACACCTCGATCAGGCCGGCGAACAGATATTGGGTCTGGGGCGATTGCGATTCGTAGGTGTTGGCAACCGACATCATCCCGCCGGCCACGGGCCGAAATTCGCTCTGGATGCCGGGTCTCGCCAGAACGAAACCCTTCCTGGCGGACTTGGCGTCGACGCAACCCGCCGCATGCGCGGTGCTCGCGCACAACATCGCGGCCAGGATCATGCAGATAGGTGCGGCTTTCATTTTTCGTCCTCCTCCGCTTGCGCAAGCGAGACATGCCAGCCCCGTGGCGTCATGTCGATGATGACGCAGAGGCGCTGGACGACCGGCCGCTGTCCATGCTGAATCAGCGTATGATGAATCGCCGTTCGACTGCATCGCTTTCCCGACGCAACTTCCTGGCGCAGGCTGCAGGATTTGCCGCGGCCGGCGCCTTGTCGCGCCCGGCCTTCAGCCAGACCGGGCAACGCGTCCAGTCGATCGACGCCACTTTCCTGTTCATCGCCGATGTCCATGCCTGCCGCATGGCGAGCGGCTTGAGCCCCAACTGCCTGCAGGAAGGCAAGACCGACGCCGCGCTGCTGCGCAACGTGGCGGCGCTGAATGCGCTTGGCGACAAGGACTGGCCAACTGAGATCAATGGCGTCGCCACCGGCCTGCGTTCGGCCGGCAGGATAGGCACGCCGCTCGGCCTTGTCGTCGGCGGCGACATCACCGACGATGGCGGCGGCCAGATCACGCAGCCGAGCGAGGGCACCCAACTGCTCCAGTTCAGCCAGCGCTACAGCCAGGGCGTCGGTCCCGATCGCGTGCACATGCCGGTCTATATCGGGCTCGGCAACCATGATCTCGACCAGAACGGCCCGCCGCACCATGTCGACTGGTATCGGCGCGAACTGCGCGATTATGTCGAGGTCAACCATCGCGCCGGCGTGTTCTTCAAGCCGCCGGTGCCTGCCACCGACTACGATGTCGACACCGACTGTTACTCCTGGGACTGGGGCGGCCTGCATCTGATCCAGACGCATCGTTTCGCCGGCGATACCGGCCACGGCGCCGAGAGCAGCCTGCCATGGCTGAAGCAGGATCTGGCGACCTATGCGGCGGACGGCCGTCCGGTCATCCTGTTCCAGCACTATGGCTGGGACACTTTCTCGGTGGAACGTTGGGATGCCGCCAAGCGGCACTTCGATGATGACGGCAGTGGTGCGCCGCATTGGTGGAGCGAGGCCGACCGGCAGGCGTTGCTGGCGGCGCTGAAGGGCTACAATGTCGTCGGCATTTTCCATGGCCACCAGCACGAAACGCCGCTGATCTATCGCAGGGACGGGATCGACCTGTTCAAGCCGAAGGCTGCCTATATGGGCGGTTTCGCGCTGGCCAGGGTGACCAGCGACGGCATGGACGTGGTGCTGGGCGAGGCGGCCGGCGATCACGGCGAGGTCGCCTTCACCAATGCTTTCAGCAAGGGCTGGAGCACCTGAAAAAGGCGGCCTTCGCGACCGCCTTTCCCTCGATAAAGCGCGTTTGCCGATGTCGGATCAGAGCGCCTTCTTGACCTTGTCCTTGACGTCGCCATAGGCCTTCTGCACCTTACCGGCGGTCCGGTCGCCCGTGCCTTCGGCCTGGGTCTGCCTGTTGCCGGTCGCCTTGCCCGCGGCTTCCTTGACCGAGCCCTTGACCTGCTTGGCCACGCCCGCAACCTGATCCTTGTTCACCATTTTTTGCGCATCTCCTGGGGTTCTGAATTCGGAGGAATTCATTTGCGGTAGCTAACGAGCCGGCGTCGGTTAGGTTCCAGGCGTCGCCCGGACGGCAGATCAGGTCGCGCGGCCGCCGCCCTGGGGCAAGGCTGGTGGGCTAGGCTGCGAACACGCGTCGACCATGGAATTTGGATGGCCGTGCATGCGGGGAGAAAAATGGCTGAATTCACGCTCTATATCGGCAACAAGTGTTTCTCCTCATGGTCGTTGCGGCCATGGCTGGCGATGAGGCATCTGGAGATCCCGTTCGAGGAAGGTTTCGTGCGGCTGCGCACGCCTGAAACCTTTGCCAATCTGGCGAAAGTGTCGCCGACCGGTCAGGTGCCGGTGCTGAATCACAATGGCAAGATCGTCTGGGAAACCCTTGCCATCCTTGAATATCTCGCCGACCTGTTTCCCGAGAAAAAGCTCTGGCCGGCCGATATCGACGCCCGCGCGCTGGCGCGTTCGGCCGCGAGCGAGATGCATTCCGGCTTTCGCGAGGTCCGCTATGGCTGGCCGATGAATTTGCGCCGGCCGAAGGGCCACAAGCCGCTCGACGCCGAGGGCGAGGCGCAACGCGCCCGCATCGAGGCGCTGTGGCGCGAGTGCCGGGAAAAATACGGCAGGGGCGGCCCGTTCCTGTTTGGCCATTTCACCGCGGCCGACGCCATGTATGCGCCTGTCGTCACCCGTTTCGACACCTATGGCGGCACGCTGGCGCCGGATACGCGCGCCTATGTCGACGCCGTGCTGGCAACGCCGGCGATGCGGCACTGGTATGCCGAGGCGGCCAAGGAGAGGTGGCCGGAACCCGGCCCGGACGAATAGCCGGATCCAACGAAAACGCCCCTCGCACCTTTTATCGTGCGGGGGGCGTCTTTGCCATCAACCGTTCTTTCGATTGCTCTCACGAACTGCTGACGACAAGGCATAAATGCGCCTTTGCGTGGATGGTTCCTGGATGCCAGAAAATTTTTTCAACTTGGCGCAAGCGCGCTGTTTGGCGCCCGGTTTGCCGTCATGCCAGCTGGTTTGGCCTGGTGTTTTGGGAGAAATCCGCATCTGTGGCTTTATGCAAATT